>CALKYI010000445.1 GCA_938003665.1 uncultured Flavobacteriales bacterium | reverse complement strand
CCGCTACCGGCGTGTACTTCCACCGCTCCACGCGGCGGTGCGGAACCGGCACGGCATCCAAGGCCACGTCGGCCTGAACGCCCAGCACCGCATCCAACGCCGATACGAGCGCGGCTCCCGATGCTTCGGAGGCGGCGTGCTTCGCTTCGGCCTTCGGCCGGTCCATCAATTGCGGTTTGGCCGTATCCATTAGGCGACGATGTCTTCTTTGATCCAGTCGTACCCCTTTTCCTCGAGTTCCAACGCCAATTCCTTGCCGCCAGAACGAACAATGCGTCCATCAACGAGCACGTGCACGAAGTCCGGTACAATGTAATCCAGCAGGCGCTGGTAGTGCGTGATGACGAGGAAGCTGCGTTCGGATGAGCGCATGGCGTTCACGCCTTCCGATACAATGCGCAAGGCATCGATGTCCAATCCCGAGTCCGTCTCGTCCAAGATGGCGAGTTTGGGCTCGAGCATGGCCATTTGGAAAATCTCATTGCGCTTCTTCTCCCCGCCGGAAAACCCTTCGTTCACCGAACGGTTGCGGAGGCGTCCGTCCAACTCCACCAGCTTGGCTTTTTCCTTGACCATGTCGAGGAAGGCCTTGCCCTTGATGGGCTCCAGCCCCTCGTGCTCGCGCTTGCCGTTCACTGCGGCGCGCATGAAGTTGATGTTGGAGACGCCGGGGATTTCAACGGGGTATTGGAACGCCAAAAACAACCCAGCGCGGGCGCGTTCTGTCGCGTCCATGTCCAACAGGTCCTGACCATCAAAGTCCACCGATCCGCCTTCGATTTCGTACTCCTCCCGACCGGCCAAGACCGATGCCAACGTAGATTTACCGGAACCGTTGGGGCCCATGATGGCGTGCACTTCACCGGGGTTGATGGTGAGGTTGAGGCCCTTCAGAATGGATGCTTCTTCGACTGAAGCTTTGAGTTCATTGATTTTCAACATTATCCTACGCTTCCTTCGAGTGAGATGGACAACAATTTTTGCGCCTCAACGGCAAATTCCATGGGCAGCTGATTCAGCACTTCCTTCGCGTACCCGTTCACAATCAAACTGATGGCTTGCTCCGCGTCGATGCCGCGTTGCAAACAGTAAAAAATCTGGTCTTCTCCGATTTTGGAGGTCGTGGCCTCGTGTTCTACCTGCGCCGTGGGGTTTTTGACTTCCACGTACGGAAAGGTGTGCGCGCCGCTCGTGTCCGTCATGAGCAGCGAATCGCATTGGGAGAAATTCCGCGCGTTGGCTGCAGAGGGCATGATCTGCACCAAGCCCCGATAGCTGTTGTGGCTGTTGCCCGCGCTGATGCCTTTTGAGATGATGGTCGAGTGCGTGTTTTTGCCCAAGTGAATCATCTTGGTGCCCGTGTCCGCTTGCTGCGCGTTGTTGGTGACCGCCACGCTGTAGAATTCGCCCACGCTGTGGTCACCCTTGAGGATGCAGCTGGGGTATTTCCAGGTCACCGCGCTTCCGGTTTCTACTTGGGTCCAACTGATCTTGGAGCGGCGGTGGCAAATGCCGCGTTTCGTCACAAAGTTGTAGACGCCGCCCTTGCCGTTCTCATCGCCTGGGTACCAGTTCTGAACCGTGGAGTACTTGATTTCCGCTTCGTCCAGCGCCACCAATTCGACCACGGCCGCGTGCAGCTGGTTCTCGTCGCGCTGGGGCGCCGTGCACCCTTCGAGGTAGCTGACGTAGCTCCCTTCGTCCGCCACGACCAACGTACGTTCAAACTGGCCCGTTCCGGATTCGTTGATGCGGAAGTAGGTGCTCAATTCCATGGGGCATCGCACGCCTTTGGGGATGTAGCAGAATGAACCATCCGTGAATACCGCCGAGTTCAAGGCAGAAAAGAAGTTGTCGCGGGTGGGAACCACCGTGCCCAGATGCTTGCGCACCAATTCAGGGTGCTCCTTGACGGCCTCACTCATCGAACAAAAGATGATGCCCAGCTCCGCCAGTTTGTCTTTGAAGCTGGTCGCCACGGAAACTGAATCCATGACAAAATCTACTGCCACGCCAGAGAGGCGCTTTTGCTCCTCGAGGCTGATGCCCAACTTGTCCATGGTCCGGCGTAATTCGGGATCCACCTCATCCATGCTGTTGAGCTGCTTCTTCTGCTTCGGCGCTGCGTAGTAGCTGATGGCTTGGTAGTCGGGCTTCTCATAGTTGAGATGGGGCCAATTCGGCTCCTCCATGGTCTGCCATACTGCGAACGCTTCCAAGCGCCACTGCAGCAGCCATTCCGGCTCCTCTTTTTTGGCCGAAATCAACCGGATGATGTCCTCCGATAAGCCCGCGGGTGCTTTGTCCGACTCGATTTCAGTCGTGAAACCGAATTCGTAGGACTTTCCCGTTACCTCTTCCAGGACCTTGTCTTTCCCGTCGTATGCCATGGCAATCTCCTTCTGACTTCGCGTTGGTTATAGAGAGAAACTCTCCCCGCAGCCGCATGTTCTATTGGCATTGGGATTGTAGAACTGGAAGCCCTTCCCATTCAATCCGCCGCTGAACTGCAATTCGGTGCCCACGAGGTACAGGTAACTCTTGCGGTCGACCACAATTTTGACGCCCTTGTCCTCAAAGGTTTGGTCGCCCTCTTGCATCTCGTGATCAAAGGTCATTTCGTACATCAGGCCGGAACACCCACCTCCCTTGACGCCAACGCGCACAAAACTCCCCTCCGGATGGCCCTCAGCGTTCAGCAATTTGAGCACTTCGTCGCGGGCGCTTTCATTGACTGTAATCATCGCTATTCCTTTGATTTTGCTGCAAATATACGCTATTTAAAAACGTTCTAAACTACGAACGCAGCGCCGTGAGCAACGAATAACAATCCTTTGCAAACCCTTGCTCAATTCGGTGCATCTTTGGGCTTCACGAACGCCCATGTCGTCCTCTTCCAACAAACCCTCCGGAGCGCAAGTCACCACCGCCGTGACCACCATCGTCGGGATGAGCCTGACCCTGCTGCTCATCGGCCTGCTCTTGGCCATCGGCTACCTTGGGTACGAATGGGAGCAAGAGCTTCGGCAAGAAGCACGCGTGCAGGTCTTTTTCCAACGCGATGTGGAGCCGGACGTGCTGGCGACGGCTCGGGAAATCTTGCGCACCGATCCAGGGGTGGAATCGACGCAGTTCTTGGACGCTGAATCGGCCAGCCGCGAGCTGGAGTCGGCTTTGGGCGAATCATTCGTTGACTTTCTCGGGTACGTGCCACTCGCCGATGTGATGGACGTGCGGATGACGCCCGAATCGAGCACCACCAGCGCGCTGACCGAAGCGGCGGCACGCATGGAAAACATCCCTGGGGTGAGTGAAGTGGTGTGGCAAGCTGAATTGCTCGGTCAAATCGAATCCACCATCCAACGGCTTGTGTGGCCCCTGGTCGGCTTGGCCATGGTTTTCCTTCTTGCCGCGGTCGCCTTGATGAACAACACCATCCGACTGACCGTGTTCGCCCGGCGCATGGTCATCAAAACCATGCAACTCGTCGGGGCGCACCCGCAGGCGATTCGCGCGCCCTTCCTAAAACAAGGGCTTTATTTTGGGTTGATTTCCGGGGGCATTGCTTTCGCTTCCGTCAACGGCATCTTGGCCCTGATGCACGTGCAGAACGCTTCCATCCTCGTCCCGTTTACGCCCGTGGTATTGGGCACCTTGCTCGCAGCACTGCTCGGGCTGGGCGCTTTGTTCGGAGTGGCATCCACCACCATAGCCGTGAACCGATTCCTGAAAAAACGCTTGGATACCTTGCATTAACTTTGCTCCATGAGTGCACCGCAAACGTCCCCTGACGGGTTCGCCTTGAAACGAACCAATTACCAATGGATGATCTTTGGCATCCTGATTTTGATTGCGGGCTACCTGCTGATGTCAGGCGGTGCAGCAGAAGATCCGACCGCCTTCAGTGAGGAGATTTTCAGCACCCGTCGAATCACCATCGCACCCATCGTCGTGCTTCTGGGATACGGAACCATTTTCTACGCCATACTGAAGCGCTGATGTCCCTTTGGGAGGCCATTGTTCTGGGAATTGTTCAGGGGCTCACGGAGTTTTTGCCGGTGAGCAGTTCAGGGCACCTCGAGTTGGGCAAGGCCTTGTTCGGCCTCAAAGACGTGGACCTCACCTTCAGCATTTTGGTGCACGGCGCTACGGCGTGCAGCACCTTGGTCGTCTTTCGGAAGGACATTGCGAAGTTGATCGCCGGCGCGTTCACATCCGATGTGGCCCAACGCACGTCATCCCACACGTACATCTTCTGGCTTGCGTTCTCGACTTTGCCCGCCGTGGCCGTGGCCTTCACCCTCAGGGATTTCTTGGAGGAGTCCTTCTTGGAACATCCTCACCGCGTCGGTTGGTCGCTCTGCGCGACGGCACTCATCCTTTACGCGTCAGAACGCATAGCCAGCAACACTTCGCGCGACCTCACGTGGAGCCGTGTGCTCGGGATTGGCTTGGCCCAAGCCTTGGCCATTGTGCCCGGGGTAAGCCGATCGGGATCGACCATCGGTGCCGCTGTCGCCTTGGGCATTTCCCGTGAGGAAGCGGCACGCTTTAGGTTTCTCATGGCGCTCCCCGTGATCTTCGGTGCGACTGCATTGGAATTGAAAGACGTGATGGAAGCAGGCGTCGGTGAACAAGCCTTCAATGGCGTCGCTTACGCCGCGGGCACCTTGGCCGCTTTCGTCAGCGGTTGGGCGGCCTGCCAGTGGATGATCCGATTGGTGAAGCGCACGAACCTCAACGTTTTTGCCGTTTACTGCTTGGTGGCAGGCATCGCCGCCATTCTCTTCATTTGAAAAATTCCTTCCGCATGACCCCCTTTCGCTTCGTCACTTTCGTGTTGCTCGGTGCCTTGATGTGGACCGGCTGTTCGAACGTCACGTTCACTGAGCCCATGCCGATGAAACGGCGGGACTTGCCCAAATTCCCCACGAAATGGCGTGGGACCTGGTCCGACGGTGACGAGATGACCATCACCATTGGTGAATCTTACTTCGAGGGAAACGATTTGGATAAGATGACTTTGGGCGACGACGTGCTGCTACGGCGCTTCCACGGCCACTTGGTGCTGAACCAACCTGAAGAAAACGGCAAGTGGTCCGTACTGCTTGGACGGCGTTGGAAAGACGAGTTAAGGCTGTGGACATTTGACGGGTCAGATGACGCTAAAGTGGCGGTCTGGGGCGCCATTCTAAACGACAGCGCCATCACGGAATTCATGCGCGACGAAGAGCTCGGAGTGAAGACCTACACGCTCGCTCCGGAAAACAACGCCGCCTTTCGAAAATTGATTACACAAGGGGGAACCACTGAATCCTACACCCTGCAGCGAATCACCCCCTGAGGCTTTGCGCCTTAGCCACGGGCATTCGACGCCACCTCATCCCAATTCACGAGGCTCAAAAAGCCTTGGATGTAGTCCTTCCGGCGGTTCTGGTAATTGAGGTAGTACGCGTGTTCCCACACGTCCATACCGAGCAAGGGCGTTCCCGGACGATCGACAATGTTGGCCATCAACGGGTTGTCTTGATTGGCTGTGCTGGTTACTTCCAATTGGCCCTCAGCATTGCGAATGAGCCAAGCCCATCCGCTGCCAAACTGCGACGCTCCTGCTGCTGCGAACTGCTCGGCAAAAGCCTCCACTGAGCCGAATGTAGCTTCCAGTTCCTCCTTGAGCAGTCCTTCCGGTGCTGGCGCTCCACCCGGCGTCAACACGCGCCAATACAGCGTGTGGTTGTAGTGCCCTCCACCGTTGTTGCGCAGCGCTGTCTGGTCCGGCGTCAGTCCCGCAAGAAGCTCGATCAGTCCTTGGCCATCATATGCACCTTCCGCGGCGCGCAGCGCGTTGTTGAGCTTGCGCACATATCCGGCATGGTGCTTGCCGTAGTGAATCTCCATGGTGACCGCATCAATCTTTGGCGCCAATGCCGCCACATCGTATCCCAAAGGCTCTTGGTCAAACCCAAATGGCCGAGGTACGGCTGTTTTCGCACGGCTGTCACCACCGCTTCCACACCCTACAAATGGTGCCACCAGCATGCCCGCGCCGACGGTGCCTGCCAATTTGATGAACGTTCGCTTCTTCATGGAACAAAGATGCGTGTTCCACTTCAACGTGTGCAAATTCCGCACAATGCTTCTGCACGTACCGTCGTTGAACACTGTAGTTTCGAGGGATTGAAGCCATGTTGAAACCGCGCTCACTCATACTGGGGATTCTTGCTGCCTTCTTGCTGCTGACGGGTGCAGGCGTGGGCTGGCTTGCCTTGAACCAAGACCGGTTCGCTGACGCGCTCATCGAACGCCTCGAAGCCCACCTCCTAACCGATGCGCACATCGACCACATCGACTTGGACATCTGGTCGCATTTTCCCAACGTCTCACTCGTATTGCACGACACGTGGCTCCTGGGATCGCATTCGCCTGCGGACACTTTATTGAAAGCTGAAGAACTCTCCATTGCCTGCAACGCGCTTCAACTCATCAGCGGCAATTACGACCTGACCGCATTGGACCTGCGCAACGCCTCCTTATCTATCGCATCAAATTCAACGGGATGGAATACGCAGGTATGGGATACGGGCGATGGAAGTTCCGAAGGGGAGCGATTTGCCATCGAACAGTTGATCCTCATGGGCGTTCAAGTGGCAGTGAATGCCGAAGAAGTCGCCATCGATGAAGCCACCCTCCAACTGAATTGGACCGAAACCGGTGTGATGGCCAGCGGCGGCGGACGCTGCGCTTCCATCAACGCAACGGACTTTGCCACCGCCAACCCCTTGACCTGGGCGGCGGAACTCGACTGGAATACCACCGAAGACACCCTCAATGTTCGTGTTTCCTCATTGGAGTGGTCGGGGTTGGTGGCCGAGCTTCGAGCCACACGCAACGAATCATGGACGGTCGAGGGGACGGTTGAGTCCGCCACGTTGGAAGCATTGCGCCAGGTGGTCGCGCTGCCCGCCGAATTCGATGCCCTCAACTCGAAGGCTAAGGCCAATGGATCCTTCGCATGGGACGGCCGTGCCTTCAAATCCAACTGGACTTTGCCGCCGGCTCGCTGGGAGGTGCCTTTCGATGACACACTGCTCGGGATCCAAGGCGATGCACGACTGTGGATCAAATACGAGCAGGGTGCTTGGCGTGCCGACGCCCCCCATGTCGCATTGCGCATGGACGGTGTGGACTGGTCAGGCAAAGTAGAACGCATCCTCTTCGATACCGGTAGCTTCGAGGCGACAGGGCAAGGCACCGTGGAGTGGCCGGATGCCGATTTGCAGGCACTGTTCCCAGGCGAATGGCCTGCCAGCGGCACGTTTGCCTGGGACGGCATGGTCAAGCAAAAGCGAAGTGGCGCCATGGATTGGGACGGCACGTGGACGCTGACTGGTGGTGCGGGAACGGTCAACGAAACGCCATGGACGGCTGACGGCCAAGGAGCCCTGAATGGCATTGACCTCACCATTGAAGCGTTCGAGGGGCAATGGGATGGCATCATCATACAAGGAAACGTTCAAGGGGAGCTCCCTTTGGAAGAGGCGGTTCGTTCCGCGTGGACGGGGTCCCTCACACTTCCTGAATTGGTCTTTTCCTCATCGGACAGCGGCTCGGTCAACCTCGCTGCGTTGCAACTTCCAATGGGCATGCGAGCTGCCTGCGAAATGGCGATTGGTCGCCTTCGGTACGACGATTGGGAATTGACCAATGCGAAGTTCGCCTTGGAAGGTGACGAAAACGGCTGGTCCGTTCCTCATTTTCGTGCGGAGACACTGGATGGCTTGATGAGCGGGGACGGGGCGTTGACCTTGGAACCCGGAGCGAGGAGTGGCAAGATTTTATTGCACCCCACTGTGGCCACGTGCAACCTGCCAAAACTCTTCGAAGCCTTTGACAATTTCGACCAGACCACGTTGCGCGCAGAACACCTGACTGGAACTTTCGATGCCTCTGGATCGGTGCAATTCACCCTTGACCAAGCCTTCAACTGGCAACCCGAAAGCCTCGACGTGCTCGGGTCCGCCTCGATTCATTCCGGTGAACTCAGCAACCTCGAAGCCTTCCAGGAGATTGCAGATTACCTCCGAAGCAACCGCCTCATGGCGCCGTTGGTCGATCCGGATGACTTGGCCAATCGGCTCGAACACGTTCAGTTCGAGCACGTGGAATCGCCGATTTACATTTCTGCTGGTACGGTGCAATTGCCCCACACCGAAATCCGTTCATCAGCCATGGACATCACACTCGAAGGGCAGTACCGCTTTGACTCTTCCATCGATTACACCCTCGGTTTTGCCATGCGCGACTTGCGTGCTGCGGACGAAAGTGAATTTGGAACCATCACCGATGATGGGCTGGGGCACCAATTTTTCATATCCATGACGGGGACTGTCGAAAACCCCGAATACGGCTGGGACCGTGAAGCCCAGAAAAACCACCGCAAAGAAAATTTCCAACGGGAAAAAGACCTGTTGAAAGAACTGTTTCGAAAATCAACTCCATGAGCGACACCCCCTCCATCCATTTGCAAACCGCGCGTGCCGCCCTGGAACGATGCCAAGACTTGCTGGCCGACGAAACGCCCGCATGGGCCGAACTTCATGCCGCATTGCAAAACGCCCAGCGCGCCATCGCGGTTGCTGAATACTGCAGCGAAGTCAACGTCTCAGCACCTCCACCGGAGATAGATGCCGAACCGACTGTCCCCGAGCCGGTGGTGGCTGAACCGGTCATCCCGGAGCCCGTCGAGCCAGAGCCGATTGCGCCGGAGCCTGAACCAGTACCAACGCCTGAACCAATCGCAGCAGCGGAGCCTGAGCCCGAACCCGAACCACTACCCGCCGCCGGAGCGTCCTTGGCCGAACGCCTCAGCGAACAACGGCTCGACAGCCTTAAAAATAGCCTGAGCATCAACAACCGGGTGCGCTTCGCCTCCCTATTGACGGACGGCGATGTTCCTGCATTGTTGAGATTGTGCGACGCATTGGAGGCGAGCAACAGCTTTGAAGCCGCGCAGATGTTGATCCTTGAAACCGCTGGAGATGTCGACTGGGATGACGAAGAAAACGGCGGGGTCGAGTTCCTTTCTTTGGTGCGACGTTTATTTGTTACTGCATGAGCACCGCCAACCGCGCTTTCGGCACCCTGTATTTGGTCCCCACGCCCATCGGGAACCTTTCCGACTTCACGCCACGGGCCGTTGAGGTGCTGAAAGAGGTGGCCTACGTATTGGCCGAAGACACGCGGACCACGGGAAAATTAACCCGGCATTTCGGCGTCGAAACACCGCTCAAAGCGTTCCATCAGCACAACGAACACAAATCCACTCCGGGTTGGGTGCAAGCCCTGCAAAATGGGCAGTCCCTTGCCGTGTGCTCGGACGCTGGGACACCCGGCATTTCTGATCCGGCCTTCCTGCTGGTGCGCGCCTGTGTGGAATCCGACATCCCGGTAGTTTGCTTACCCGGACCCACGGCCTTCGTACCCGCTTTGGTTACCTCCGGAATCCCGTGCGATCGCTTTGTGTTTGAGGGATTCCTGCCCCACAAGAAAGGCCGACAAAAGCGACTGGGTCTACTCGCTGAAGAGCAACGAACCGTCGTTTTCTACGAATCTCCCCACCGCATCATCAAGCTGCTCCAAGAATTGGAAACGCATTGCGGACCTGATCGATCGGTGGCCTGTTCGAGGGAGATCAGCAAGCTCCATGAACAAACGATTCGCGGAACGGTGGCGGACGTGCTGGAGCATTTCAACCAGCATGAACCCAAAGGTGAGTTTGTGGTTATCGTCGCCGGAAAAGAGTAGCGTTAGAATAAGCGACCGTGCAGGTCACTGACTTGCCGGATGCCCACCAACTGCATGTCCATGCCCTTGGGCACTTCGATGTTGCGCGCATGGCCGCTGTAAAACATCCGCTTCATGCCCAACCGGCTCGCCTCCGCAATGCGCTGGTTCATGCGCGGCACGGGGCGAATCTCACCCGTCAATCCCACCTCTCCAGCGAACACTGTTCCCCACGGAAGCGGGACATCCAGCACGCTGCTCAAGATGGCGGCAACAACCGCTAAGTCAATGGCGGGGTCCTGTATTTTGAGTCCACCCGCCAAATTGAGGAACACATCCTTCGAGCCTAGCTTGAACCCGCAGCGCTTTTCCAACACCGCCAACAGCATGTTCAGCCGGCGCAGATCAAAACCGGTGCCAGAGCGCTGTGGCGTACCATACACCGCCGTTGACACCAGCGCTTGAACTTCCACCAACATGGGACGCGCGCCTTCGAGGGCAGCCGACACCGCGGTACCACTCAACGCATCCTCTTCCTGGCGCTGGCCCAACAAGGCATCAGACGGATGATCCACCGCCTTCAAGCCCGATCCGCGCATCTCATACAAGCCGAGTTCCGCCGTGGTTCCGAACCGGTTTTTGACCGCCCTCAACATGCGGTAGGCGTGGTGGCGCTCCCCTTCAAATTGAAGGACGACATCCACCATGTGCTCCAAGACTTTTGGCCCGGCCAAGGAGCCTTCCTTCGTAATGTGACCGATGAAAAACACGGGTACATGGTGCTGCTTGGCAAACCGCGTGAACGCCGCTGCCGTCTCGCGGATTTGGGCCACTGAACCCGGAGCCGACTCCACTTCCGGCAAGAACATCGTTTGAATGGAATCGATGATAACCGCATCCGGTTTATTCGCCTCCAATTCGCGCAGCACCGCTTGGGCGTCGGTCTCAGCAAACACGAAAAGCGACGGCGAAACCGCCCCCAATCGCTCGGCCCGCATGCGGACCTGTTCTGGGCTTTCCTCACCTGCAACATATAGGATACGCTGAGAGTGTGCGGCCATGTGCAGCACGGACTGAAGCATCAAGGTGGATTTGCCTATACCAGGCTCACCGCCGAGCAACACTACCGCACCGGGGACAACGCCTTGGCCCAATACGCGGTCCAATTCGACATCACCTGTCGGCGTGCGTCCCAATTCGAGGACTTCAACATCCGCCAAAGGCTTGGCTTCGACCGGCTTCAACGCCGTCCGTTGTCGCCGCTCACTCGGGGTGTTCGAACGAACCGTAAAAGCTTCTAGCGTATTCCACGCTTTGCACGAGGGGCATTGGCCCACCCATTGCACCGATTCCTGGCCACAAGCCGTGCAGACGTAATGAGTCTTCGCTTTGGCCAAGGCTCGATCAGTTGTCCCGCAGGATGGTCACGTGACCGTTGTAGTCAAACCCGTTGGGCAAGCTCATGGTGTACCAATACGTACCGGTCTCTCCGTTGTTGGGACGCCAAGCGCTGTCGTTGCGGTAGTTGTCATCGGAATAGATGAGCTGACCCCAACGGTTATAAATGCGCATGCGAACGTTGTCGTACACTTCCAGTCCTTCGATGTGGAAGTCTTCGTTCATGGCATCGCCGTAGTCGGGAGTGAAGACATTCGGAATGGTCAGTTCACAGTAGTCCACGATGACATCCCATTCCTCACGGATGCCGCCCACGGCACAAGGATTAATCGCAGAACCCACGAGTGCGATGCCGTATTCCCAGCAATTCTGGTTGAGCATGGAGCTGATGACGGTCATGGCATCTTGCGGATCGCCGAAGTAAATCGTCGTATCCGGGCACTCAACCCACCATTCGTACTCACCCGCGCCGTCGACCCAGTCTGTACCGTTCCAGGTCTGTGCGTTCAAGTCGAAGTCATATTCAACTTCTGGGCACAAAGTCAAGTGCGGCCCGTCATTGTTTCCTGCCTGCGTCGCTTCAATCAATCGGAACGGATTGGACCACTGCCAGAAATCAACGCCGTTATCATCGACTAAGA
Source organism: uncultured Flavobacteriales bacterium (assembly GCA_938003665.1). Lineage (GTDB taxonomy): Bacteria > Bacteroidota > Bacteroidia > Flavobacteriales_D > Sanyastnellaceae > UA16. Next base: position 777 of record CALKYI010000445.1, on the reverse strand, counting down.
TTGGTTCGGGGTCGATGGTCGGTGGCAGACCGATGTACAAGTAGCTGCACACCGTGTTGGTCTCGCATTCGAACGGGTCGGTGTAGTCCAAACAAATCTCTGTGCCGTCGTAGATGCTCGCGTCTTGTACCTCCCAAGTTGGGTCAGTTGAACCGTCAGGCCACACCACCGTATACCCTTCGGGAAGGTCTGGAACAACAGAAGCAAATCCATCTCCTAGGCAATCGATGGTCATGCTCTCCAGTGGCGGCGGGATATCCCCAACAATCGTAATGTCCGCGCATGCCTCCGCTGAACCACACTGGTTTGAAACTTCTACACAGTACTCACCGGTCGAAACGGCCGTGTATTCCTCCGCGATTTCTCCGGGAATCAAATCCCCGTCGAGGTACCATTCGAAGTTCAAGTCGTCTGTATCCGGGCTGGTCGGATCGAGGTAAACCTCACCGCCTTCACACAAACTCTGGTCTTCCAGACTCGGTTCCGGTGTGTATTGGGAGTACAACGGAATGGATGCCGAGGCCGAACCGCATCCGTTGGTCACAACAATCGAAGCGTTGTACGTAGTAGTGCTCGAGAACGAGTAATCATTCGTAGCAACGCCGTCTTCTCCGGGAGCCGACCAATTCAATTCGGCCGTCCCGCCAATGTCTTCCACTTCCGCGAAGACCGTCTCACTTTCGCCGTTGCACAGCAAATCGTCGAGCACAGTCAAGGATACTGAAGGCTCCTCTGTGATTTCGATGTCGTAGCAGTAATCGGTTTCGCACGTCTCTT
>CALKYI010000444.1 GCA_938003665.1 uncultured Flavobacteriales bacterium | reverse complement strand
TTTTCGGGCATTTAGCTCAGTTGGTTAGAGCGCTACCTTGACATGGTAGAGGTCACTGGTTCGAATCCAGTATTGCCCACCCGTTAGCATCCCCTGCCGGTCTTTGCACTGGCGGGGGATTTTCGTTGCAGCAAGAAACCGTATTTTGCACCCAACCGCTTGCGCAATGACCGCGGCCGGACTTCGCTAACCCTTACGGACATGACGGCTCAATTCGCCCTCACCGACTACATCATTTTCATTGTTTACGCCGCATTGATCCTCGGCGTGGGACTTTACGTTTCCCGCAGCAAAGACGGCAAGGAGAAGAGCGCGGAAGATTATTTCCTTGCGAGCAAATCGCTCCCGTGGTGGGCCATCGGGGCTTCGCTGATCGCCGCGAACATTTCCGCTGAGCAGTTCATCGGCATGTCCGGTTCGGGCTTCAGTTTGGGATTGGCCATTGCCTCGTACGAATGGATGGCTGCGCTGACGTTGTTGATTGTCGGAAAGTACTTCCTCCCCATTTTCATCGAGAAGGGCTTGTACACCATTCCGGAGTTTGTCGAGAAGCGCTACTCCACCCAGCTCAAAACCATCCTCGCGGTCTTTTGGATTGCGCTCTATGTCTTCGTCAACCTCGCTTCGGTGCTGTACCTCGGCTCCCTGGCGCTGGAAACCATCATGGGAATACCGATGATCTACGGCGTGCTCGGCTTGGCGTTGTTCGCCGTCGCCTATTCGCTGTATGGGGGGCTTTCGGCGGTTTCTTGGACGGATGTCATTCAGGTGGTTTTCCTCATCCTTGGGGGGATGGTCACCACGTACCTCGCACTCGACACCGTTTCAGGTGGGCAGGGCATGTGGGCCGGCTTCCAAACCATCTACGATGCGGCGCCTGAGAAGTTTGCCATGATCCTTGACAAGTCCCATCCGGAGTACAACAACCTCCCGGGCATCGGCGTCTTGGTCGGTGGGATGTGGGTGGCCAATGTGTACTATTGGGGCTTCAACCAGTACATCATTCAGCGGACGCTGGCGGCCAAATCCTTGAACGAAGCGCAGAACGGCATCCTCTTCGCTGCGGGCCTCAAACTCATCCTTCCCCTCATCGTGGTCATCCCGGGTATCGCGGCCTATGTCATGATTGAGGACCCGGCCATCATGGCCAGCTTGGGGGAGGCGGGCCAACTGAACATGCCGTCCACTGCCCAAGCTGATAAGGCGTACCCGTGGTTGCTGCAATTTTTGCCCACCGGGCTGAAGGGCCTCGCGTTTGCAGCGCTCGCTGCCGCCATCGTTTCGTCGTTGGCATCCATGCTGAATTCGACGTCCACCATTTTCACCATGGACATTTACAAACAGTACATCAACCCCGAAGCGGGCGACCGTGCGACCGTGCGCACAGGACGGATTGCGGCGGTCGTTGCCCTGGCTATCGCGTGTGTGATGGCGCCGCTCCTCGGGGGCATCGACCAAGCATTCCAGTTCATTCAGGAATACACCGGTGTGGTGAGCCCGGGCATCTTGGCGGTGTTCCTGCTCGGTTTGTTCTGGAAAAAAACCACCAACCGAGGCGCAATCGTCGGTGCACTCGCCTCGATTCCCATCGCTATGTACTTCAAGGTTGCACCCAAGGGCTGGTCCGACAGCGGGATGTTCTTGGATCTGCCGTTCCTCGATCAGATGGGGTACACCACGTTGCTGACCATGGCGGTCATCGCGGCGGTAAGTTGGAGCGAAGGCCAAGGGGCCGATGATGCAAAGGGCATCGCCATTTCGAAGCGCACCTTCAAGACCGGGCCGGTCTTCAACGTGGGCGCGTTTGCGGTGATGGTGGTGTTGGTGGCCCTTTACGGACTGTTCTGGAGCTGAGTCGAAGTGTTCAGCGTTTGATGGGCTGCGCCCAGCGGGCTCCGTTTGGCGACTCGACGCTGACAATGGCGTGCGGCGGCAACGCACTGTTGCCGACCCATACGGATTCGTAGCCTTCGTAAATCCCCGATGCAACCAATCGTCCCGTGATGTCCCACACCGACCACCGGGCGTTGGACCACCCCTCCGTGAGGTGGATGCGGATGCCGTCGGCTTCGTTCACCACCTGCGGTTCGGGCTGCGCAAAGCAGATGACAATTGAGGGTTCGCCAACTGTGCCAGTCATGTAGTGCACGGTGCCGCTGGAGCTGTGTTGCCAAGCGACGTGCAAAATGGGTTCTTCGAAGTCGCCCGTGGAGAAGGCCACAGCCGGCCGGCGGTGCTGACCGGTCCAGCCTTCGGTGAGGTTTTGGGCCACGTCGGTGAGGTTCCAGTCGCTACCCTGGCTCAGGGCGAGTTGAATGTCGTAGCCGCCGGTGTTTTGCTCCCACGCCAAGGCCACGAGCGGCTCGTCGCTTCCGTTCCATTGGGCCAGCACGGGTACGTTTTGGGTGGCGTTTTCGAATTGCGATACGGTGACGGATTCTGTCAAATCCCAAGCTCCTGCGCCTCCGTCAGCGGCCAAGTCCACTTGCGAAACGTACACCCGCGATTGTCCGGAGGCGCCTGCCGCGGACATAAATGAAACGAGGTACTTGCTGTCTCCGACTGGTCCCGTGACGGTTGGGCCGCTTTCTGGGCAGCTGCTGATCATCCAATCCAAGGGATCCACGTCGATGGCGGCATCCCAATCCGCCCCGTCGCCGGAACTCATGAGCCAAAAGTCACGCAGGTTGTTGTTGTTGTTGCGGACGATGTCGTAGTACCGGCCTTCAGCCCAAAACGGGAGCGAAGGGCAGCACTCACAAACCGCATTTCCATCGGCGTTCGCGCTGGCATTGACCGCATCGAGCCATGTGGCGCCGCCATCCGGTGAACGCAAGATCCCTTCATAGACTGTGGCGGGGTTGTTGCCCAATTTGACGCCGGCAAACGGATTGCCCTGGTCATCAATGCCCACACACGGCATGAAGTGGTCTTCGGTGGCATTCGGTGCCATGGCCACTGGTTCGCTCCAGGTTGCACCGCCGTCGGTGGAATGCACGCTGCGCGCACCGGTCGCCCATTGCCCAGAGAGTTGGTACGTCAGCACCACATAATCACCTTGGCTCGCCAGCCGCGGACCTTCCGCATCGGACATGAACACATTTTCGTTGGGGTCGATTTCGATGGGTTCCGCGAAGCCATCAGTGGCCGCATCCCACTTGGTGACGTAGAGGTGGCCGTTGGTACCGAAGGCAATGACGGGTTCGCCCGCGGCGTTCATGGCCATACGGATTGCCTTGTTTCCATAGGAATTGGGAGCGATTTCGATGGGTTCTCCGGTAGGAAGAAAAACGAGCTCTTGGGCGTGGAGACCGACCGTGAGTGCCATGAAGGCGAAGCACAATGCGGTGAAAACGTTATTTGGATTCATTCTGAATACCGTGTTTGAGGGATGCGGAGGAAAGGTACGAGGAAGTACATTTGTTCCCATGAAAGCCAAGCGCCTTTCCGAAATGAAGCCCCGCGAAAAGGGGGTCATCGGTCACATCGAGTGTCCGGAGGCGGCCATGGCGTTGGTGGAGATGGGCTGCTGCCCTGGTGAGGAGGTGACTGTAGCACATGTGGCGCCCGGTGATGGCCCCATGGCTGTATTTTCAGGCGGTCGCAAGGTGGCCCTCCGTCGGCAAGCGGCCGACATGTTGTGGATGGTGCCCGAGGTGGTGGCTTGATCCGTTACCCTAGCACTTGATAAACAAGCAACGCCAATCCATAGGCGAATAGCGTGAACCCGACGGCTTGCGCCAAGGCCCAAGGCCAACTTTTCAGTTCTTTTCTGACGATGACTACGGTGCTCATGCACTGCATGGCGTACATGTAGAAAATCAGCAGCGATGCCGCTGATGCCGTATTCAACAAAGGCTTCCCGGTCGCTGGGTGCACCTCCCGGGTCAAGCGTTGCTGCAACTGCCGAATGCGGCCTTCGTCGGAGTTCGCTTCTGCGCCGCCAGGGAACAAGGTGCTCATCGTTCCGACAAACACTTCACGTGCCGCGAAAGAGCTGAGGATGGCAATGCCCATGCGCCCGTCGTACCCCAAGGGGCGCACGGCCGGTTCAATCCAATTGCCGAGGTGACCCAGCCAGGAGGCCTCCATTCGTGCCGCCTCAAGGTCTTCCGGCGCAGCCTCTTCCAACTGAGCATACCGGCTCTCAACGGCGTCCATTGCATCGGAGGGACCGAATTGGCTCAGTCCCCAAATCACCATGGAGATGATCAAGATGACTTGACCTGCACTGGACACAAAGCTCCAGCCTTTGCTCCCCATTTCTCGGACCACTTCACTCAACCGCGGCCAACGGTAGGCGGGCCATTCCATGGTGAACTGGCCTTCTTTTTTGTTGGGCAACCCCCGGTTCAATGCCCAAGCCAAGGCCAGAGCCGAAATGGAGCTGGCTACATAGAGGCCGAACAGGAACAGCCCTTGCACCTTGAATCCCCATACCGTGGTATTGGGGACGACAAATCCAATCAAAAATGCGTACACCGGCAGCCGCGCTGCACAGGTCATCAAGGGCGTGATCAAGATGGTGATGAGTTGCTCGCGCTTGCCGGGGATGGTCCGGGCCGCCATGACCGCCGGTACAGCGCACGCCATGCCCCCAATCAGCGGTACCACCGATCGTCCGCTCAAGCCCAATCGCTCCAAAAACCGATCGCCCAAAAAGCCCACCCGGGCCATGTAACCGGTCGCTTCCAAGGCGCTCGTCAGGCCGAATAAAATCATGATTTGCGGCACAAACACCACAATGCCAGCGATGCCGTTGAGCACCCCGTCGAGCAACAGCCCTTTCCACCAACCCTCGGCCAAGGCACCGTCCGCGGCTTGGTACAACCACCCAAACGCGCGGTCTACCGCATCCATGGGTGCTTCGGACCATGCGTACACCGCCTGGAAAATGCCGAAGAATACCAAGGCCAAGATGGCGTGTCCCCAGACCGGGTGGGTTAAGATGCGGTCGATGCGCGTTGTACGCTCCGAGGCTTCTTCCCACGGGAATTCGGGTCCGTTGGGGATGAGCGATTCGGCGTTGTTCCGAATATGTTCCATGCGCCATCCAGCCTCCTCCAGTTGCAAGGCAGCCGACGACTCCTCGAGTTCCGCACGAGCCGCTCCGAGCGCCTTGGTTTGGGCGCTGTTCAGCCATGCGGGCAGGTCACGGGCTCGCAGGTGCCAAGCGAGTTGCGATTCAGTGGCGTGTGGAAAGTGGGCTTTCAAGGCGTCGAAGGTGGCGCCCCATGCAGCCGGGGTAATCCGTTCGTCGCGGTGGGTACTCACCCGCGGTTCAGTCCCTGCCAATGCGGCGTGCAGCCGGTCTTTTCGTTCCTTCTCGAAGTGGAAGGAAAAGGCAGGAACGCCCAGCCAGGCTTCCAGTGCTTTGAGCCGTACGTCGGTCGCATCGGTCCGGTTGATGATGACAGTTGCTGGGAAGCCCATTTCCAGGACTTGGAGCGCCAAGAAGAGGCTGCTGCGGACGTGGGCGCTGTCGAGGACAATCCACACCGCATCGGGCTGCAATTCGGCGTCGAGTAATTCCCGCTGGGTGACGCGCTCATCGTCGGCTTTGGCGAACAGGCTGTACGTGCCGGGCAGGTCTACAAGTTCAACACCGGACTGGCCTTTCCACGGAGCTTCGTACCGCTCGACGGTGACGCCCGGCATGTTGCTGACCTTGGCTCGCCGTCCGGTGAGGCGGTTGAAGAGCGTGGTTTTGCCACAGTTGGGGTTGCCGACGAGCGCGATTTTCACGGGTCAAATTTCGGGGTTTCCAAGGCGGCCTCCTATCCCACGATTGAGGGATTCAGTGGCGCACCAACCATTGGGCCGGGTCTTGGGGTGAGTGGCTGTTGCCTTGGACGCGCCACACTTCGAAGTGCAAAGTGGATTGGCCGTTGGCGGTCAATACGGTGCCTATTTTCTCTCCGGCTTCCACCTGGGCACCCTTGGTGACGGTGGCCGCTTTGAGGTTGCTGTACACGGTGCGGGGGGCGCGGTGCGATAGGACGAGGGGCCAGCCTGCGCCGGGAATTTCAAACGTACTGGAGACCGTGCCGCCGAAAACGGACAGGACCGAACTCCCGGCTTCGGTGGAAATGTCGATGCCGTTGTTGTCGATGGTGATGCCGGGCAGACTCGGGTGCGGCTGCCGGCCAAATTTTCCTGTCAATACCCCCCGCATCACCGGCCAGGGGAGAGCGGCTCGGTTGCGTTCAAAGGCGGCGGAGACGATTTTTCCTTCTGGGGTGAGTGCAAACTCGCCCGCGGAACTCTCGCGTTCGGCTTTGAGTTCGGCTTCAATGATTTTGCGGATGGCGTCATTCAGGCGTTTCTTCTCGGCCTCGGCTTGTTGGACTTGGGCGCGCAACCGGGATTCTTCGCCTTTGAGGGATTCCACAAGGGCTTGTCGCTGGCTGCGGTCGTTGGCCAAGCGGTTGCGCTCGCTGCGCACGTCCGCCAAGACGCTTTCCAATTCCGCCCGTTTGGCCTCCAAGGACAACCGGTTTTCTGCAAGCTCCAGCTGGGAACCTTGGATCTGTTCCACTTGCTCTTTGCGGAGCGAGGAGTAGGATTGCAGCAATTGAAACCGAATGACCGCTTGGGCGAAATCTTCCGCGGCAAACACGTACATCCACGGGTTGTGCCCGAGGGAATGCTTGTAGGCCGCTTGAATCATCCGCGCGTACTCATCCTTCATGGCGGCGATGTGCCCTTCGAGCGATCGGATTTCCGAGTCGGTGTTGGTCATGGACCGCTCGAGCGCCCGGATTTCGGCTTGGTGGTGCCGGATGAGCTGCTCGCGCAGGTTCATGCGTTCGTTCACGAGCCGAAGTTGGACAAGGGCGTCTTTCTTGTTGGTGGCCGTTTGGTTGAGGAGTTTTTCGGTTGTGGCGATTTTGGCTTGAATCGCATCGCGTTCTTTCTGCAGGTCGGCCTTGTTTTGAGCGTGGGTACCAACCAAGCTCCCAAACATTGCGAATCCTGTCAAGACAAGCGTGCGTACGCACACGTTAAAAGCCGGTGCGCTGCTCATAGCCTTCGGGGATTTCAAAAGGGAAGTCGTACGCCCGTCCGAACCGTTTGCGCATCACCTCCCATTCCATGATTGCCGCTCCGTCGACGGTGCTGATTTCGACGCGACAGGCGTTTGGGAACCGCCCGCCTTCGAACGCTTCGAACTCGCTGCGCTCGAGGGTCAACGAACGCTGGTAGTACAGGTCGTCGAACTGATCGCGTATTGGGTCAAAGGTCACCCCGTCGAACCAGTGCCGCTTGATGAGCAGGTCCTCGTCCTCGGTGCGGTTGCGCAGGCGTTCGTACCGGCGCGTGGGCAGTTGAATGTTCAGGGAATCTTCCGGCTCCAAGTCGTTGTCGTTGACACCGACCAGCCGGCGGACCTTGCGTTTGTATTTGCCAATCAAGGCGTAGTTGTCACCGTCCACCTTGGAGTTGAATTTGTCCTGTTCCGGATTCAACCCCATCGGAAATCCCCCCAAAATGGCTTGCACGTCTTCAAAGGCCAACGGCGTATCGGCCCAATCGCCCAGCGCTTCGTAGTTGCCGGCGTAGTAAAACTTATTGCCTGGGATCTTGCTGACAAAAAGCACGGTATCGGGCTCCAACATGATGCGTGCCACCTCCACTCCCAAAGCGGGGGATATGCTCATCCAAATGGCGCTGTCCCGGGCCATTCGAACGGAGGCCTTGAAGGATTCCCGCTGCCCATCGGCATCCACGGTCACGTCCAGCCGCATGCCGACCCAATCCCATGCTGCCGCTTGTTCATCGTAGCGCTCGAGGATTTGCCCCACGTTGAGGTTCTTGAGCGGTTTGCCCCTGGCAATGCGCGCAGAATTGGAGCATCCCGTCCCCAAACTCAACAGAACGCCCAACGCCACGAAGAGGAGGGGTTGCCGTTTCATTCGTGCGCTTGGATTTTGGTATTCAGGGCTTCGGCATCGCCGCCGGCCTCCAGCGCTCGCTGCCAAGAAGCCACTGCCCCAGCAGCGTCACCCATGGCCAAACGAATGTCTCCGTCGTGTTCCCAAAACGCCGCACCTTGGTTCTCGGATTGGAACAAAGCTTGCGTGATGAAATCCAGGGCCTCGGGATACTGTCCGTTTTTGTACAGTGCCCACGCGTGGGTGTCCATGAAATTGGGCTCCATCGGCGCCAACTCCATCAACCGCGTACTCAGCTCCAGGGCCCGTGGGAGGTTCTCATCGGCCTCGGCCAGGTAATAGTC
>CALKYI010000443.1 GCA_938003665.1 uncultured Flavobacteriales bacterium | reverse complement strand
CTGAGCCACGAGTCTTCACCGAACGCCATGTTGAGGCGCTCGCCTGTGCCGAGGTCGATGGCGTAACCGGGGAACCAGCCCATGCCGATGGGTTGGTTGCCGTTGGGGTTGGCCTCGCCGGCGTTGTAACCGGACTGACCTTCGTAGCGGCCGTTCTTATCGACTGACGGGTGACGGCGCAAGCTGAGCTTCTCACCGCCGTTCTGTGCGAGTTCTTCGACCGACTGCATCTCCAGTACCGGGCAACGTGTCCACTTGGACTTGTCGCTCGTGATGACAACGTCCACGTTGTTGAGGCCGCTGATGCCAGAGAACGGAGAGAGGTCGCCTTCGAAGCCGTCGATGGTTGGAGCGATGTTCGGGAGCTTCACCACCTCACCGGTAGGCAGCTCCACGTCGCCCGTGTAGCTCACGAGGCAGTACGGTGCCCAGGTGCCACCCAAGATGCCTTCGTACACCTCGTCCTCATCGAGCGGGTTGCCCGTCTTGAGGTCGTTGAAGATGACTTCCGATGGCACGTCGCTGGCACCCTCTTGGTTGCCGGCGCGGATCCAGTTGAGCTGGTTGAAGCCCTCCGCATCGGGGATGCCGAGGAGCCACGGACGCGTCGGGTCGTCAAAGGTGATGGACGAGTGCACCGGCTCGGTGAACTTGCCGTCCAATGGATACGCGTATTGGTGCACCGTCACGGAGATGCCCCAGTCGAGGAGGAGCTCTTCGTTGAGGAGCGCAATCGACGAAGAAGACTCGTGAACGGCCTTGAAGTCGTTGTCCGGGTCGTCGTCGTTGAGCATGGTGACGTTGGTGAGCGTCCAGTAGGCGTCGACGGCGTCCTCGAGGTCGGCGTCGTCGCCGGCTACGCGGAGTTCGAACTCAGCGTCAGGAACGCGGAGCGGGTCCACCACGCGGATGTCAACCGGACCGTGGCCGGCGGCATACGTGACGGTCGAAGCGATGTTGTCCGCGAGGATGGCCGCCTCAGAGGCTGGCGTCAACTCGAGGTCCATCATGCCGTTGCCCTTGCCTTCCAACTTCGTCATCTCCACGCCGCTGCCGTACTCGGCGTACTGAACCGTACCGCCGTCTTCGGGCGCAGGGTTGTGGGGGACGCCGCTGTACGATCGAATGGATCCCACGGCGGCCTTGCGCGATGCCTTGAACTGAACGTCCTGGCCCGTGCCCAGCACTGGATCGTACGGTCGGTAGTTGTTGTAACCATAGGCCAACGCCATGAAGTAGTAGGTCTTGTGGTTGACCAAGCGGTTATCGCCTTGAGCGAACGCGTCGTTGGTGATGCGCAAGCTGTGGAAAATCCCTTCATCGGAACCGTTTGCTTGCAAGGTGGGAACTGGCAATTCAAGCACCGGATCGAATTCGTTGTTGATGACTTGTGTGATGCCGTTGCGTACGTCGCATTGGGCGATGAGGCGAGCAGCGTCGATATCACCGAGGTCAGAGGGGCTCACCGTGTTATCACGCAATTGGTAAATCAAGTAGCCTTCGAAGACGTAGCTGCGCTCTTCGTCGGTGAGCACCGTTCCGTCTTCCAATTCGGTGGGAATGGACGGATCCATCGCCATGTACTCTTCGCCGTAGTTGTTCGAGAGCGGGTTGTCATTGGTCAAGTAGAGGATGAGCTCGTTTTCCAATTCCTGGATGGTCACATCCGGAGCATCGGGACCGGAGACAATCTCGAAGCAGTTATCGAACAAAGCTTGCGCCTTGTCATCGGCCAAACGCAACAACTCAACGCTTTCAAAAGGCTCGCCGCCCGTAGCCCGTGCCCAGACCATGCCCACGGTGATGTTGTTGTAGTCTCCTGGTTCCAAGGTGAAGGGACCCGCCGATTGCAGGAAGAGGCGGTCTCCGGGTGGATTGCCCGCCCCCACTTCCGTCCACGGTTCAACGGAAATACCGATGGTTCCCCATTGGTACGGGTCGGTATCGCCAGGGAACATGTAATCCGCAGGTATGTCAAGGTCTGCCCCGGTGGCAGCGGTCAGGCCGTCGCCACCGTACGCCATGCGTTGCCCGTTTTTCCAGAATCCACGCATGTAGTTATAGTACTGCGCTGCCAGTGTCGGCTGGCCGTTGATGCCAAAGTTCCAGTTGTAGTAAATGAACTTCCGCATGCCGTAGCGCTCGTTGTCAACGATGCCGTCGCCGTATCCGATGCCAATTCCCTGGTAAGGAATACCGAGCGAATCGATGGCATCCGTAAAGACGGTGGTCAATGGGTTGTCAATGGAATCTGAATCTTGGTACGGGCCCTCAAAGAAGTCCACCCCCATCGCCGGTGGGTTTTCCCCGTAACCGATGGAATAGCTTGTCGGCTCATCGAAGGCATCCCCGTTGTAGCTGTAGCCAAGGCCGCGCTCGACGTCCACCCCAACGTAATCGTCCACGTGGCCGCCCAAGTCGCAGTCGACCCACTGGGCAAAGTAGGTGTCGGTCAACGTCTGAGTTCCTTGGTTGATCAAGACGTAGTTGTAAAACTGCATGTTGTTCACCTCATCGTTGGTCGAGAAGGCGAAGGCCTGGGCGCGGATCTCCATGCCAATCGGCTCACCCTGCGATTCCGAGTGGATGTTGCCTTTATCATTGAAAATCCAGTAGTATGTCTGGTCGCCATACAACGGGACTTGGTCTTCACGGCGACGCTCGGCGCAATCAATTTCTTGGAGGAAATCATACCAAGGATAGTCCCCCGCGGCCGGATCGTAAAAGCCGTTTCCGTCGTAATCCTTAAACGGGGCGAGGTAGTAGTCTTGATTGAGACCGACGTTTCCGTGCGCAGGGTATTCGAAGAAGTACGAGGGAATGGTGTACCCATTGGGGAACTGCTCTTCGAGGTCGCACTCGGGGTCGGCGATGCAATCGAAGTACTGTCGGTGGCGCATGGCGTCTGC
>CALKYI010000442.1 GCA_938003665.1 uncultured Flavobacteriales bacterium | reverse complement strand
GAAGGCCTCGATTCCAAAGACGTCGACGATGAGTCCACCTTTCGTGCGGCACTTCACATCGCCTTGGATGATCATGTCCTTCTCTTTCGCCTCGTTGATCTTATCCCAAGCGCTGAAGATGCGTGCCGTGCGGTGTGAAACCACCAACTGGCCATTCTTGTCCTCTTGACGTTCAACGAAAATCGGAACAACATCGCCTTCTTTCAGGTCAGGGTTGTATCGGAATTCGCTCGCGCTGACGATGCCTTCGGATTTGTAGCCAATGTTGACAACGACTTCCTTTTTGGTGATGGATACAACAGTTCCGTCAACGACCTCCTTCTCTTGGATTAAGTTCAACGAATTCTCATACGTTGTTTCCAAAGAGGCGCGATCTTCGGCGCTGTAGTCGTCTACATCGGCCTCAAAAGCATCCCAATCGAAATCACCTGGCTCTGCGAGTGCTGGGCGCTCGGTCAACGCTTCAGGTTCCGCTTTCGCTTCGGGAGCAGGCGCTTCCGTGGCGGCTTCAGCTGCTTGTTCTACTTGTTCTTCGGGGGTGGCAGTGTTCTCTGCCTGAGGAGCGTTGTTTTCTTCTTGCTCCGCGGGTTGCTGGGTTTCTTCGCTCATGGCTGTGCCCAGGGGTTTTGTATTCTGCTTTGGGACAAAAACAGAAAAGTGGTAAAGGCTCCGTGTCCCCGGAGCGTAAAATGGAGTGCAAAAGTACAGGAAATCTCGCGAACTACCTAAGAACGTCGGGCTTATCGCACGATTAGGCGTGGAGTGTCTGTTGCTAGACCTGCCGATGTCTGCCCAATCACCGCGTAAGTGCCAACTGGAAGGTCGATGGTCCATGTGCCGGCTGTGGAGATGGTCAGCACCAATCGACCCTGCAAGTCATAGATAGCTGCTGCGCCATTTGTGTCAATCATGTCGCCTGAAGCGACTGGGTTTGGGAAGCAAGTGAAGGCTTCAATTTCAAATTCAGCCACATCATTTGCCCCGTTGCTTGCATTGGGCGTTGGGATAAAAAATTCTACCCAGTCCGGATGGGCATCGAATTGTCGGCCCCACGAGCGGTCTTGCATCACGCTTGGCATAAATACACTGTCTGCCACAGAGAATCCGTCCGGCGAACGCAACGCCAGTGGCTCTCCGAGTGAACTCAATTTAAAATTCATGTGGTTCCACCCTTGTGAGCCATCTTCGTCAGCGAAAAGCACAACGAAGCCACCCGGTGGAATGATCGTAGAGTCGCCAGCCGTTGAAGGCACTTGCCACTTCATCGGGCGATCCAAACGGTCCGTCATGAAATACCCTGCGATGTCAATGGGAGAAGCCGTGGGGTTGTGCAACTCGACCCAGTCTTCGAACTCGCTGGCGTCGTCCGAGTAGGTAATGAAATTGTCCGATTGCGCCTCGTTGATCACAACATTCGCAGGAGTGATAATTTGAAGTGCATTGGTGACGCGTGGCGTCGGGATGTTGAAGGTGGTCCACATGGGGGATCCATCCGTGCTTCGACCGCTGCTCATGTCAGGGGTTAACGCGTGGTCGTATTCAATTTCATCGACTACGGTTCCATCATTGCCCAACAACTGCATGGTACCACTGGCATTCGGAACCAGCCCCATGTGGTTCGACCCCATGTTGGTCATTCCGTCTAACCAGAAGATTTGAAACTCCCCCGCTTCAATGGTCGTCTTCCACGGTTGTTCATTGTCGAATGTGTGCGTCGTTCCATTCAATTCCACTTGGTATCCAGACAAGTTCACTTGAAAGTCATTGGGATTGAACACCTCAATCCAAGGCCTATAGTTGAATTCTTCGTCGAATACCGTTGACGAGTTGGCTGCCTGATATTCATTGATGAACAACGTGCTGACAGGAAGGTCAATTGTTGAATTTGGCGCATCGGGTGTCGGCACATTGAAATACACCCAATCTGCGCATCCGTCGCACGAACGACCGTAGGAGATATCGGTCTGTGCCAGACCGAATGTGATGCTATCGACGATGGTTTGGCCGTCGGGTTCAACCAAGAAAACGGTCTCGCCCTCGCTGCTCAATTTGAAATTGGTGTGGTCTTCTCCTTGCTGTTCGTCGTCGTCGCACCAAATGCGCATGTGCCCACCCGGCAAGATGGTGGTCAAGCCCGGATTGCTCGATGGGAACACCCATTTATCGAGGGTGTCTGGGTCATCGCTCAAGTGGTACCCTTCTAGGTTGAGGATGCCACCAGTGTTGTAAATCTCAATCCAATCTTCGAATTGAAAAAAATCATCGTAATCAAACGAGGAATTGCTTGCGAGCACTTCATTGATCACCAAGGATTGGGCACCTGCCCATTCTGTGGCTAGGCAGCACACCAAGGCTACCAACACCCCATGTCGTCGAGTTGTCATTCGTACAATACTTCAATTTCTGCATCATTGAACCCGCGTTTCATGCACAATGTCAGTGCATCCTTTGCGGCATCCAACGAATCAAAGGTATCGGTAAAGTAGACTGTTTCCGTTGACAAGCGGGCCGTTTTCAATGGCACCTCATTTCCCAATCGCAACAACGTGGCGACTTCGGTCGGCTGAAGCGTCTCGGTGAATGCAACGATGCGCACACGAAACTGCTTGGTCCTTTTGGCTTCAGGAGTTGGCTTCGGCGCTGGCGTCTTCTTGATTTCAGCAGCAACTGGCTCCACGCGTCTTGGAACTTCAGGTTCTGTATTCGACACCTCGGATTTGACAGGAATCAATTTGATGAATGCGTCCTCAGCCCACAAACGAAGGGTCTGGAGATGAGCACGTGCAGCTTCGTAATTCGCAAATTTTCCAGAACCGTATTTCGTCAATCGTCCATTGGTGTTCAACGCAAATACCTCCTCCGTTGTAGGCAATCCTTCAAAGTTGGGCTCATTCGCAAAGGCGCCGATTTGCACGGTGTAGCGCATGGATTCGACGGTCAATCGCTCGGGAGTGGTCGCTAAATTTTCTTTTGCATCCGATGTATCAATTGGGCGAACGGCCTCAGCGTTTCCTTCATTAACAGTACTTGTGGTAGCAATGGTCTCTACTGGCACCTCGACGGGTTGATCTGTTGGTGCTTCGATGGCGCTGGGTGCTTTCTTGCTTTCGTTGGTTGCATCACTGTAAGTACGTTCTCCACCGAACAGCGCCAGCATTTCCTGCTGAATGGAAGAACGCATGGCAATGGCACTTTTCAAGGTGGAAGTGTAGGACTCCCCGTTCTTGGCCGAGGTCCTCAACACGTCCAATTCTTGTTGGTAGGCATGGGCTTGGTTCAGGATGGGATCATCGTGCTTGACGAATAACTCATAACCCGCGTAGCCTTGCTGTGTCTCTTCTCCGTCTTCCGCAGGGCCGAAGGATGCCCACCAAGCACCTGGGCTCATTTCAGATTCTAGCAGTACCTGTTCTTTTTTGCGTTCGCCTTCTCGGCATGTTTCCCAAGCTAACCCAAAAGCTTGCTGGCCTTTGGTCAAGCGATCTGACGCACTGGTTTGGTTTTGTAATTCTTCGATGATTCCACCGCTACGTAAGAACCAAGACTTGGTCTTTTCCATTCCTGGCAACGTGTAGATGCCAAGATCTTGGTAGCCGATGATGAGATCGGTGTACATCCCCCATAATGCTGTCTGCAGGTCCTCAAACTGTTCCTGAACCTCCATTTGTTCATGAGCGGCTCGGGCAGCTGCAGTGCAGGCGTTGAAGATCGAAGGATTCGCGGTCACCATGGTTGCAAAATCCTCTCTGAACGCTTCGATTTCCATCGGGAGCGCTTCGGCAATCCAGCGTTCGAAACGAAGGTGAG
>CALKYI010000441.1 GCA_938003665.1 uncultured Flavobacteriales bacterium | reverse complement strand
CGAGCGCGCGGCCAAAAAATGCTGACACCAACCCCACGGTTGTGATTCCCCCCAGAAAGATGGCCCGACGCCGGTCAAACGACGGGTTCTTCCCCCACCCTTTTAGGTCCAGCATGGGCCTGCGGCTTACCATCCACCACGGGATCAACGTGCTTCCAATGAACACCGCGACCAACATGGTAAACACACCGCCCAACCCGTACAGCCCCCACGAGCCGTGCATCTCGTATTGCGCACCCACGAGCAAAATACCAATCCACCACAGTGCGCCTGCCGGTGCGGGCATACCGCTGAACCCCGAGGAGTGGTGGCCTGCGGCGGCCTCTACGTTGAATCGTGCCAGGCGGTAGGCCGCAGCCATGGCCATCGTCAAGGGCAAAAACTTCAACGGCGCCGGGATGGCCGGTGCCCAAGCGTGCAACATCATCACCCCAACGACAGCCGGCGTCACGCCGCTGCTGACCGCATCCGCAATGCTGTCCAACTGCGTGCCCATGGCCCCATCCGAACCGGCCCAACGCGCCGCGATGCCATCGAGCAAATCGAACAGCTGGCCCAACAACCAAATCGCCGCCAACGCCAGCATGCCCCAACCTCGCCAATCTTGTGACAACGCTCCAAATTCATAAAACGGCTCCGCATCCATGTGGCCATTGACCGATGCGCCGTAAGGCCAAATGAACACACCCACAATCACCAACACCCCGCTCAACAAGTTGCCCATCGTCAATGCGTTGGCCACATATTTCTTCGCGCTCATGGTGCGAATGTACATTTCCCGAAGCTGGAATGTAACCTCAGCCCATTCGTTTTCGTATATTTGCCAACCCGATGCAAAAGTCGGTTTTGATGGTCCGATGGCCGAGTGGCTAGGCTCAGCTCTGCAAAAGCTGCTACAGCGGTTCGAATCCGCTTCGGACCTCCATCTTCAAGAAGCCCCGAGCAAGCGCTTGGGGTTTTTTGTGCGCAATACGAAAGATCGAGGATGCTTCATGCGAAGGCCACCAAGCTCGCAAAAAAGGCTGGGCGAGACTTTCCTGCGGGAGTTGAGCAGCTTCCCTTCATCTCTGCCTTCAATTGGGACCTTCTATTCCCATGAAATTGTTTCCTGCGACATCATTCACCCGTTGTGACAAGACCGTGACTCGTCATCCAGAGTTCGGGAAAAATTTTGCGGCATGAAGTCATTATTACTACTTTTTGCTCTGCACTCATCACTGAGTGCTCTATTCCCTCAAACTCCTGACTGCGCTGGTATTGTTGATGGTACTGCGCTCGAAGACGAGTGCGGCGACTGCCACCAAGCATACATCTACAACTTTATTACCCATGCTGTAACCTTTGTCGACAATGCGAATGAGGCTGAAGCCGGTCCCAACGAAATTGTAGTCCTGCCGGATGACCCCTTAAATCCATATTGGAACGCAGGCTGCACGGAAATTGCTGGTTGTACGAATCCCACTGCTTGCAATTTCAATTATCTCGCAACAACCGATGACGGAACATGCGGTGTCGAAGATGACTGTGGTGAATGCCAGATCCCGTATTGCTACAACCCGGTTACACACGAGGTGTCCTACACCTCGGAAGCAGACTGTGGTCAGCTTTGGATTGGGCCAGACATGCTATCAAGCCCCATGAATCTCTATTGGAACAGCTCGTGCACTGATTGCGCAGGTGTGGTAAATGGAAGTGCATTGGTAGATGGCTGTGACGACTGCCATCAAGCGTACATCTACAACTTCATTACCCACGCGGTGACCTTCATAGATATCGCCGAAGAGGCAGAAACGGGACCCAACGAAATCGTTGTCCTACCTGACGATAGCAGCAATCCTTACTGGGGCGCCAGCTGTGCTGAGGTTCCCGGTTGTACCGATCCAACGTCTTGTAACTTCAATTACCTCGCCACAGCGGATGATGGCACT
>CALKYI010000440.1 GCA_938003665.1 uncultured Flavobacteriales bacterium | reverse complement strand
CTCAGTGACTCGCTCGACCTGTGCCTGAACGACAGTGTATTGCTCGCAGCAGCGCCTGGGGCGGATGCGTACGCGTGGAGCAACGGCATCGATGTGGCAACCCAGTGGGTGAGCTCGGCGGGCACGTTTACCGTGGAATTGTCAGTGGACGGATGCGTTTTCGAAGACGAAATCGACGTAAACCCTTCGGCCAATACCGGCGTGGCGCTCGGACCCGATGCGGTGGCATGCGATGGTGAGGCGGTCGTTTTGGCGAGCGGATACACAGCCGCCGAAACCGAATGGTGGATCAATGGAAGTCCGGAGGGCAACAGCCCCAGTTGGACCGTGCTGAACGAAGACGCGACCGTCGTTGCGGAAGTCACCGTGGGCGCATGCATCGAGCGTGATACCATCGTTATCGACTATGCACCCGTATTCAATACCGGTTTGCCCAGTTCGCTGCCTTTGTGCAACGGCGACAGCACATGGTTGGCCGCCAATGTCGGTGCCCCAGCGTACGAATGGAGTTCCGGCGAGAGCACGTCGGGCATCTGGGTCGACAGCCCGGGCAATTACACCCTGACCACGCCGGTGCAGGGATGCGAATACACGACGACCGTCGCCGTGCAAAACGTGCCGCTGCCGGTCTTGGACCTCGGAGCCGACCTCACGCTGTGCGCTGGCGAGAGTGCACTGTTGAACACCGGGTTGCCTACAGCCGATGAAACGCTTTGGTCCAACGGCACAAACGAACCCACCCTCGAAGTGGCGAGCGCCGGAACCTACAGCGTGGTCGTCACCGAAAACGGATGTTCGAGCGAAGACGAGGTGACTGTTGCGATTCAGGCCTTGCCCATTTTTGACCTCGGCCCGGACCAGCAGCTATGCCCAGACGAGGAGGCCTACCTCTACATCTATCCCTTGCCAGAAGAAGCCTCGTTTAGCTGGAACATCGCCCACTACCAACCGGCCTTGACCACATCGGATCCCGGTGTGTACACCGCATTGGTCAATTGGAACGGATGCCTGTGGACGGATGAAGTACTCATCGAACGGGCCGCACCGTTGCTCATCGATATCACGGAACCGCTGTCGTTCTGTGAAGGCGAATCCATGGTGGTAAGTGCGGAAAATCCGCCCAACCTTTTCCCCATCGGCTACAGCTGGAACAACGGAGAAACGACCCCAGCCATTCAAATCGACCGCCAGGGCATTTACGAGGTGACGGCGGCCAACGCCTGCGACACGTTGACCAAGGTTTTTGAAGTCACGCTGGACTACTGCGACTGCCCGGTGTACGTTCCCAATGCTTTCACGCCGGACAACGACGGCGCCAATGACCTGTTCCGTCCTGTTCTGGGATGCGAGCCCGAAAGCTACTTGCTCGAGGTATTCAATACGTGGGGAGAAATCATTTTCGCCACCGATGATCCGGAAACGGGTTGGTTGGGCCAGGTCGAAGAAGATCCATCATCCACGGATCACTCAGGGTACTTCACCCGCAGCAACGTCTACCACTGGCGCATCAGCGTCGAGTTCCCCGACGAAGACAATCCGGCATCATCGGCGCGCCTTGAATTCCAGGGGCACGTCCACATGATGCGCTAATCCTCAGCGCTTCAGCAATGGAATGGCCGTATGCGCGGTCGGTCCGGTCAGCACCAGCACCAAGGCGCCCGTAGGCCACCCTTGCGTGTCGAGCCATTGCTGGGAACCATTCCAACGACCTTGTGCTGTGC
>CALKYI010000439.1 GCA_938003665.1 uncultured Flavobacteriales bacterium | reverse complement strand
GCACCGTTTTCATCCCCGTTGCAGAGGATTCCGCTAGCTGTGCCAGAGATCACAATGGGATCAGGAGCACCAACCGTGTATTCGTTTGCTGTTGCACCAATGCAACCGTTGACGTCCATAGCGTAGAACGTATACGTTCCGCCGGGCAGGCTCAAGATGTTTCCTGCTTCGAAGTTTTCACCATCCGTACTGAACGTCATGCCCGCAGAAGTACCGGAGCCACCAATCGTAATTAGTACAACACTACCGTCTTCACTGTCGGAGCAGGTTGCATCCAAGATGCCGTTCTGTCCACCGGAGACTGAGACCGTCAACGCCTGTGGATTTGCAATGGAAATGTTTTCAATGGCTGCAGTGCAACCGTTCTCGTCCATGGCGTACACTGTGTACAATCCAGGTCCGAGATCGCCAAAGTAGAGGTCGTCGCTGCTATCAGCGAAATTGGCCGACAAGCTGTAGCTCAGCATGCCTGTTCCGCCGGAGGCAGAACCCGAAATAACAGCATCTGATCCACCGCTGCAGCTTACCGATTCCGTCATCGAAGCTGAAATCATGATGGACTCAGGAGCAACAACCTCGACTTCGATGCTGGCCTCGCAGCCGGCACCATCGACAGCAGAAACCGTGTATGTGCCGCCTGTCAAGTCGTCAAAGATGCCGACAGCCAACGAAGGCGCGTCGCCGTTAATGCCAAAAAGCACACCCAGCTGTTCGCCGGTAGCAGTTACCGTGACTTCGCCGTCACCTACACCGGGACATGTGTTTTGAATCACTTCGGAAACGGAGAGTTCAAGCGCACATGGGTAAATGCATGTTTCACCTGATTCAGTGGCATCAGGGTTGTAGTTCGTAGCCTCTGGATCCATGCAACCGAAGACTGCATCTGCTACAGAACTAAATGGTATGCCTTCAAACTGCTCTGATGTGGATTGCTGACCGTTGACGAAAATTTGGATGTTGAAGTTTCCAGTAATGACCGCATCATTGGTCACCGTCAATTGGGCAATCAAC
>CALKYI010000438.1 GCA_938003665.1 uncultured Flavobacteriales bacterium | reverse complement strand
CGCACTCGGGGTCGGCGATGCAATCGAAGTACTGTCGGTGGCGCATGGCGTCTGCTCGCTGGGTGATGGTGAACCGGTCGTACTGTTCGCATGTCGTCGGGTCCACTTCCGCCGCACCCGTGTTGGTCAGTGGGCCGGGCCAGAAATCATTACCGACGTTCCGGTACCGCACAGCGGCTAACTTCAGTTGCTGGTCAGGGCTGATTCCGCCCAACCACAAAGCTCCGCCGTAGACTACAGACACCCCCTCCTCTTTCGGCACCATGAAGGCCCCTTTGTCAATCGCACGGTCGTACCACAGCGCCCCGGCGTTTTCGATGAGGGCGCGCACATTGTTCCATTCCAAATCTCGGAGGGCTGTCGCAGGTGCGCAGGCTTCTGCACGGATTTCCACCGAAGGATCAGGCTGGGCTTGAGGCACCGGGAACCCTTTTTGGAACAAAGGTGCATTCGGCGTGGAATGCTGGGCCAACAGCACGCCACTCAGGAAGGCGCAGCACGCGAACAGGCAGGCTTTTTTCATCGAATCAGGCTTGAAGTAGCAAGTTAGGAAACCCACTGCGAAGTTGCGGCTTTAAGAAGCGCCGAACAGCACGGGTACATCCACGAGTTGCATGGTCTCTGTGTAAATGAGCCAGCCCTTCACGGAATCGTCTGGGTGCATGGCACTGAGGACTTCGCAATACCCGGCCACCTGGGCCTTGTCTTTGTCCCGGTCCTTCCCGGTTTTGAAATCGACCACATGCCAGACACCATCAAGGCGCACCACCCGATCGGGGCGGCCCAACTCGCCGTTCCCGAAGTGCACGGTGCGTTCGGCGAACACCTCTGTGGCATCGGCTTCGAAAAACCGCTTGGTCTCGGCTCCATTGAGGATGGATTCGATCAAGGATGCAACGGACGCCCGTTGTTGCTGGGTCCAAAGGTTGGCCTGCTCCATCCGTTCCTTGAGACCCGGCCAATCCCCGGCGTGCTTCAGTTCGCCCAATAACCCGTGCACCGCATTCCCGTGTTCAATGGGCGTCCATTCCCCTTCCGATGCGAGTGCAGCCCAGTGCATTTTGGGACGAGCAATGTGCTGGCCGTAGGGCTGGCCCAACTCGAGGAGCTGCTCATGATCGGCGCCAACTGCGGTTTCCTCGGCCTCCTCCTCTTTTCGGTCGAAAACTCCAAAATTGTCCAACACATCGGCGCTTGTCACGCGCTCAGGGAACGCTTCTTGCCACCCTTTCCACAGCAACTGCGGGAGGGTTTGAATGGCCATATCGGATGCGGGTTCTTTGTCAAACTCAAGACCGATGTCCAGCCGGTCCACCGCCCGTGTCGCAGCCACATAGGCCACGTTCAACGCATCCAAGACGGTCCGGTCGATTTCAGCTTGACGCTCTTGCTCCATGACCGTGTCTTTCAGGTCGCTGTCCCGCAAGAGCGCCGCCGGAAGCCCGAATTGCGCGGCGTCCAACTGAACCGGAATTTCGTCCTTGAACCGGTCGATTTTTTCCGGATGCACCGGGGCTATGACCACCTTGAAATCCAGCCCTTTGGCCTTGTGGGGCGTCATGATTTGAACGGCATCTTGCGCGCCGCTCACCCGGATGCTGCGCTTGTGCCCGCGGCGATCCCAGTGGGATAAAAATTCCTTCAAGGTGCCCCGGCGTTGGGTCACGACTTCGTGCACCAGCTCGAGCATGCCTTCTGTGTAGGCCGGGAACCGATTCGACCATCCGAGGGCCTCGAAGCAATGGCCCACGAGCAAGGTCAACGGCGCCGTCACCAATTCCCACGGATGCAAATCGGGCGCCACGGCGTTGAACAGAGCGCGCGACTCCAGGGCGCTGCGTGTGCGCTCCTTTCCGTCCGATCCGAGGTACGTCGTTTCGGTGCGGTGGCTTCGCAGCAACTCGGCTTCCGACACCGTTCGGTCAATCGCACAGTAGTTCTGGGCAAACGTCAACACGTGGGCAGGATTCTCCGGATCGAGCACCGAACGCAGCAGCGCCACCACCGCCAGCGTTACCGGGTGACGGCCCAAATGCAAGCTCTCCGACGTCCACGGGGTGATGCCGCAGTCCATGAGGTGTTGAGCAAGCGCGGCGCCATCCTTGTTGCGTCGGAGCAGCACCACGATGTCCGACAAAAGGAAATGATCCGCCGCATCCGCAGGGGCCACATAGCGCTTGGTTCCTCCCACTTCTTCCAAGGACCCTCCGGTGTGGGCAAGGATGCGTTCCACGACCCAAGCGTTGCGCTGGTCTTGTTTGCCAACGCCTTCTTCTTGGACCAAACAGGCCAGATGCACATGGCCTTGATGCTTGGCCGTGGCGGTCTGATGGACGTCATCGTACACCCCCTGCAATGACTCCGGGAGGTGGCGCTGAACACTCGCAAACCATTTGTTGTTCCAATCCACAATGGCCGCCCCGGAACGGCGGTTGAATTTCAATGTCGCTGGGAGATGGGCGCGCTTCAAGGCCTGTGCTGCGTCGACGAGCGCCGGGCCTGGGTTGCCAATGAGGCCAGGCAAGGCTTCGAGTTGTTCGTAGTTGCCGTTGCGCCAGCGGTAGATGGCCTGTTTGCCATCGCCCACAACCATTCCCATTTCATCCAATGAGACCAGGTGTTCAAAGAGCTGAATCAAGTTGTGCCACTGGGTAATCGATGTGTCCTGGAACTCATCGATGAAGAGGTTGCGGTACCGGTTACCGATGCGCTCGTAGATGAACGGCGCCGGATTGTCCCGCACGATGGCGGCGATTTCCCGGTTGAGGGTAGACAGCAGACGTACGTTTTTTTCCCGCTCGACAGCCGCTAGTTCATCGCGGATCAAGCCGAGGGTGCCGATCAAGCTCACCCGCTGTTGCAGGTGCTCTTCCAGTTTGAAGACCCGACCGGATTCGCCATCGTACAGTTCCCGCCAGGCCTGCGCAGCTTGTTCGATATCCGGGATGGCTTCCTGAATCAGGGCTGCCGTTGAGTCTGAGGCCTTGGAAGACCAAAACACCGATTCCTCGAGCTGACCGGCAAGTCGTTTGCCGATGGTTGCTTTTCGGCCCGTCCCATTGGCAACGCGCCGGAGCCACTTGGGCAGATCACCGTAACTGAAATCGCTGTCACTTAATCCGAGTTCCTTCATGCGCGCTAGGGCAGCTTGTGCCGCTTTCACCGGAACCGCTCGTCGCTTGTGGAGGGCTTCGCGCTGGGTTTTCCGGAACTGTTCCAGCGCCTCCGGGGTCCACACCGTTGGATCCAAGTCGTGCAGCGCCGCTTGCATGTTTTCCTTCGTGACCTGCTTGCTGAACGACTGCAGCTGGTGCCGAATGATGGCGTTTTTCTCCTCCTCCACCTGTTGCCTCACAAAGCCTTCGAGCATGGCCGTCAACGCTTTTTCCTCGGGCCGGCCCACGCGGCTGAGCAGCCTTGAGATCGCCTCGTCCAGCAGCGCATCCTCATCCAATTCGATCTGAAAGTCTTCCTCCCACTGCAAATCCTTGCTGAAGCTGCGGACCAACCGGTTGACAAAACTGTCGATGGTCATGACGCTGAAGTCCTCGTAGCGGTGCATCATCGCCTCCCCCAATGCACGTGCCCGTCGCTCGAGCTCTTCCGCAGCGATGGGGATGATTTCGAGCAATGAACTGTGCATGGAACCTCGGCCTTCGGCCACTTCCCGGACATCACTCAGGATGCGCTCTTTCATTTCCTGAGCCGCAAGGTTGGTGAAGGTGATGGCGAGGATGTGCCGGAAGTAATGCGGGTTATTCTCCCACAAGCAACAGGCGAGGTAATCGCGCACCAAACGGTACGTTTTGCCTGAACCAGCGCTCGCTTTCACCACATGAAACCCCTTCTTCGCAAACTTGACCTCCATTTCTAGCTTATTGTGAGCGCTGTGCAACGTCTGCACAAATTAGACGTTATACCTTTGAGAAACAACGCGACTACATGGTGCCTTTTCGTTCATCCTTCCTCGTTTTTGGCTTGCTCGTTCTTGTCCTTACTGGATGCGACCGATGCAATCCCGAGCCTCCGGTGTCCACGCCCGGAACGGCGCGGATCGACTTGGGATTGAATTGGGGAGATGAAGCGTACGTCCTCGAACAGGTTGCCACCGACCACAATGGCTACCCGGTTCGTTTGGACAACCTGCAGCTTTACCTAGCGCCGGTTGCCTTTCGCAGCAACGGAGAATGGGTGGAACGTGCAGATGTGAGCCTGATCGATTTCAGCTTGCACGCTCAGCACATCGAAAACACCCTGGGAGCTGGGTCGTATGATGCCGTGCGTTTCGGCATGGGCCTTCCCCCGGAAATCAACACCGACATCGATCCGGCCTCGTACCCGAACAGCCACCCATTGAGCGTCATCGGCTCCGCCGGCATGTTCTGGACCTGGTCTTCAGGCTACATCTTCGTCAAGTACGAGGGCAAGTTCGCCCTCGAAACCGGCACGCAGCTGCTTGAACCGGTTTCCTATCACTGCGGGACCGACGCCAGCTACCGCACGGTGACGTTGGAATTGCCCGAACCGCTGGTCGTGGCGGCCGAAGAAACCGCGAATCTGACGCTCACGTTGGATGCGGCCAAAGCACTCAACGGCACCAATGACGCCATCGACTTGGCAGTAGATCCGGTCACCCACAACGCACAAGGCGATAGCCTGGGCGGCCGCATGATGGACCTGCTCGTGGACGCGTGGAAAATCAGCGTGGAATGACGGCGGCGGGGCACATGCGACTGGGTTTGTATGCCCTGGCCGTGTTGGCTTTGACCGGTTGCGAACGCTGCCAGGATGACTTGCCATGTGACACCCCAGATTGCGCACCTGCAGCCACGCCGTATACCCTCGAGATTCCGCCATTTTTTCCGCCGATGGACATCCCTGAGGACAACCCGCTCACAGTGGAAGGCATCGAATTGGGACGGATGCTGTTTTGGGAAAAGCAATTGTCTGCTGACGGCACTATGAGCTGCGGCTCGTGCCACCTCCCATCGGCCGGGTTCTCGGACCCCAACCCCTACAGCACGGGCATTACCGGTGCCCAGGGCTTCCGCAATGCGATGGCCATCATCAACATTGGCTGGTCGCCCACGTTTTTTTGGGACGGACGCGCCGTCACGCTCGAAGAGCAAATTCTCGAACCGGTCTCTCACCCCGATGAAATGGCGTTGCCATGGAGCGAGGCGGTCGAGCGTCTGCAAAATTCGGAGGATTATGCCGCTCGGTTTGCGGTGGCCTTCGGCGATGACGTGATCACGCCAGAACGCACCACGCAAGCCATCGCCCAGTTCTTGCGTACCATGGTGTCAGCAGACTCCAAATTCGATCGGTGGCGACGTGGCGAGACATTTTTGTCGGACGCGGAATTTGCGGGGTACGAGATTTTCCTTCGCGAAGGCGGCGATCCGGAAACCACGCCCGGCGGTGAATTCGGGGGCGATTGTTTCCATTGCCACGGAGAAGCTGGGCTTCAGTTCAGTGATTATTTATTCCGCAACAACGGCCTGGATAGCACGTTTGCTGCTGACCCTGGCCACGCAGGAGTTACAGGCAATCCGCTGGATTCGGGCAAATTCAAAACGCCCACGCTGCGCAACATCGCGCTCACCGGACCCTATATGCACGACGGTCGTTTCCAAACCCTGGAGGAGGTCATTGAACACTACAACGCCGGCGGGGTCCCCTCCACCACTGTGGATCCCTTTATGAAGTACACGACAGGTGGATTGCAACTGAGCACCGTCCAACAAGCGCAGCTGATTGCCTTTTTGCACACCTTGACCGATACGTCCTTCACGTCCAACCCGGCATTCCAAGACCCGCATTGAAGGACGAATACAAACGGCAACTGCTCTGGTCCGCGCGCAACCGCAAAGCCATTCAACGCCTGTTCGCAGGGTGGCGGCGCAAGCCTCCGCGTGACTTAGACGCTCAGTTTCACAGTGGACACGAAGCGGCATTCAACCGCATCGATTGCTTGACCTGTGCCAACTGCTGCAAAACCACCAGCCCCATTTTCAAGGAGCGCGACATTGTCCGCATCGCCAAGCACCTCGGGATGAAGGTGGCCGATTTCTCGAGCCGCTACCTGCGACGCGACGAGGACGGCGACTGGATTTTGCAAACGGCCCCGTGCCCATTCCTCGAGGCGGAGACCAATGCTTGTACGATTTACAGCGAACGACCGCAAGCCTGCCGGGAATTTCCGCACACCGATCGCAAAAACATGCGGGAGATCTTGGGCATCACCGAGCAGAATGCACACCTGTGCCCGGCCGTTTCCTCGGTTGTTCAATCCATCCTCGAAGAGGTAAAGGACTGATAAATAAGCATCCCGAAGTGCAACCTCTGCGGAAAACTCCCGTAAAAGCCGGGTATGATCCGCTTATTTATCATATCCATTGCATTGTTTTTGGGTGCGTTTGCGCCCAATTCCCTCTTCGCTCAGTGTCAGGAAGTCATTGATAACGAAGGAATTGCAACATCCAATCCCACGTGGTACAACTGCAGTGCCGCTGACGCTCCGTTGAGCATCGAGACGTCCACCTCATGGACGGACTTGGTGATTGATTGGGGCGACGGCAGCGCCACCGAAGCCATCGGTGCGTTCAATCCCGGCGACGCGCCGGTGACGCACACGTATGCCGGTGACGCTTCGAGCTACACGGTGACGTTGGCAGAAGCCGACGGATCATGCAGCATCGAAGGACACTATTTTACCAGTGCTCCGGTCAGCGACTTTTGGAGCAGCGAGGTGAGCGTCTGTGAAGGAACATCCGTTCAATTCCACCAGGAAGCGACCGGCGTGCAGTACGCTTGGAACTTTGGTGTGAACCCCAACTTTTTGAACACCTCCACCGGTCACGTGAGCTTCACGTTCTCCAACCCTGGAGATTACACCGTTCAGAGTGTAATCCAATTCCCTGGCACGAACGGTGCATGCACGGATACGTCAAGCATTGACATCACCGTGTTGCCTCGTCCCGAGGTCACCATGAACCTCTCGGCCAATGAAGGATGCGGAGAACTGACTGTGTCCGGTGACGTGAGTGCACCCAACTCTTACTTGTACGTTTGGTCGTTCATGCCTGCTCCTTCGTTCCAGGTGGGTACGCAGCTTGACCCCATCACGTTCAACACGCCCGGTAACCACCCCGTTTCGGTTGCCGTTACTGGCGTCAATGGATGTCAGTCCACCGCTCAGCAATTTGTGACGATTCACCCTCAGCCGGAGGCAGATTTTGCCTTTGACGGTGCGTGCTTCGGTGAGACGACTGCTTTTTCAGATGAATCCATTGCGGGCATCAACACAAACATCACTGGTTGGTATTGGCAGTTTGGTGACGGAGGCGTGAGCTACGAGTCCAACCCAACGCACGACTATGCCTTCACTGGCGACTACAACGTTAGCTTGACGGTAACCACCCCCGAGTGCACGGCTTCGACTTCTCAGTTTGTGGGCATCAACCCCAACCCAACCGTTGAGGCTCAAGCGGACATCTTGAGCGGATGCTCACCTTTGGAGGTGACCTTTGACGCTGACGCCTCATTGGCTTCTACGTTTGCCTGGGAAATCGATGGAAACGCATTGAATGGTGAATCCATCAACGCAACGCTCGAAACGGCCATCGGTGACGCCACGGCGCACACTGCTACGGTCACGGTGACTTCAGCCATGGGTTGCTCTGCAACAGATGAAATCACCGTGGATGCGTTCCCACGCGCCATTGCTCAAATTGATCCTGCCACGAACGCCGGATGCGCCCCTTACACCTTGCCCATTGCCAACCTCTCAGAAGGCGCGATCGCATACGAGTGGTACGCCAATGGCGACTTCGTTACGTCCAGCGCAGACTGGGACGGGACGTTGGAGAACATCAACAACGCGATTGAAAGCCAGACCGTTGAGTTGGTGGCCCACTCTGTCGAAGGGTGCAACGACACCACGTCAACCATCATTCAGGTGTACCCTGAAGCTGACTTCACGTTTGACCTCCCCAATGACACCGCATGCTCTCCGTTGGAGTTGACCATGCCTATGATGGACGGCGTAAACTCATTCACTTGGAACTTCGGTGGTGGCAACACTTCGGAAGAACAAGCTCCAAGCATCGTATTGGAAAACACCAACGGCGGTCTGATGGGTACTTCCATCACCTTCACCGGCGTTTCGGCCTTCGGTTGCGTCGATTCGCACACCGAGACGGTGTACGTTCGTCCCCAACCCGTTGCTGAGTTCAGTGCCGATGCTTTGGAAGGCTGCGAGCCATTGGCTGCCAACTTCGAAAACATCTCAAGCGATGCAGATTCGTACGTGTGGGACTTTGGGAACGGCATCACCGATGACGGTCCAACGGCTTCACAAGCATTCTACACAGATGGCACCGTTCAGACCTACGACATCACCTTGACAGCGTATGACGACCTCGGCTGCACGGACACGGACACGTTGACCGTAACGGTCTTTCCTGCGGCTGATTTCACCTTGGATCTCGGGGTAGAATCCGCTTGTTCTCCACTCGAAATGACCTTGCCGGTCATCGACGGCGCCCAGAACGTAGCCTGGGACTTCGGCGACGGCACTGCTTCCAATGAAGCCACTCCTGACCACGCCTGGGAAAACACGACCGGTGACCTCGATACCTACATCGTTAGTTTGACCGCTGAAACCGAGCACGGCTGCTCCGGATTGGCAGTGGACCTGATCACAGTGAAGCCTCAGCCAACAGCAGGTTTCAACGCTGACGCGTTGAGCGGTTGCGAGCCATTGGCTTCTACGTTTACGAGCACCAGCACCGAAGGCAATGCCTTGAGCTGGGACTTTGGGGACGGCACCAGCGCGACGGGATCCGATGTCAGCCACACCTTCGATGGCATTGATGCGAATACCGCATTTGCAGTGACTTTGACGGCCACCCACCCATTGGGTTGTGCAGACGTCGCCACAGCGACTGTGGACGTCTTTGCTGCTGCGGAATACACCTTGAACTTGACCAGCGATTCTGTCTGCTCGCCTTTGGAGTTGACCATGCCCGTTTTGGATGGCGCGCAGAACTTCACTTGGAACTTCGGCGACGGCACCACGTCCAACGAAGCAACGCCCACGCACACGTGGTTCAACGCTTCAACGGGCTTGATGACCGCTACCGTGACCTTGGAAGCGGAGACTGCTGATGGATGTGCCGGTACGTCGCAGGCGACCGTCAACATCAAGCCCCAGCCCGTGGCCAACTTCATGGTGGCCAACGACGAGGGATGCGATCCATTGGTCAGCCAATTCAACAACTACAGTGTTCTCGCTGATTCGTACGACTGGGATTTCGGGGACGGTACCACCGGACACGAAGAGCACCCCACGCATGCATTTGCTGCGGACGGTTCAACCACCACATTCGCAGTGACCTTGACGGCACACGATGACTTGGGTTGTTCAGACGTCACCACACGAGAAGTGACGGTGCACCCTGCGGCCGCCTTCAGCTTGAACTTGGCTTCAGATACTGTGTGCTCGCCTTTGCAATTGACTTTGCCTGAAATCCCAGGTGCAGAGAACTTGACCTGGAACTTCGGGGACGGCACCACAGGCGCTGGCCAAACCCCAACCCACACATGGGTAAACACGGGGGATGATCTGATGGAAGCCACCGTTTCTTTCGAAGCCGCTACGACCAACGGTTGCGTGGGTTCAGGATCGGCAACGGTTTACATCAAGCCCCAACCAACCGCAGACTTCACGGCC
>CALKYI010000437.1 GCA_938003665.1 uncultured Flavobacteriales bacterium | reverse complement strand
GGCCATCGGCATCGAAAAACTCATGGTATTTGAAGTCAGACGTCACGAAAACATCGGCTCCTGCACGGATGGCATCACCGAGCAAAAAGCTCCCGGAGCCACCGCAGACAGCGACTTTTCGCACCGGCCGTTCAAGCAAACGCGTGTGCTTCACGGCTCCACATCCGAGCGTTGCTTTCAATCGGTCGAGAAACGCCCCCTCGTCCATCGCTTCAGGTAATTCCCCCACCATGCCCGAGCCAATGTCGCTCAACGTGTTCTCGAGGGGCCAAACGCTGTGCGCGACCTCCTCGTAGGGATGGGCTGCTTTCATCGCGTGAAGCACCCCGCCGAGCTTCCAAGGCTCAACCACCACTTCCAACCGCACTTCATCGGCCTGTTCGCGTTCGCCAATCTGACCGGCGTAAGGCTCAGCTCCCGGCAACGGCCGGAACGATCCTTGACCCGGAACCGACCACCCGCATTCATCGTAGTTTCCAATCTGGCCCGCTCCGGCATCGAATACCGCTTGCTGGACCGCGGCGGCATGATCTTGCGGCACGTAGACCACGACCTGCATCAAGACGCTGGCCTTGGGACGAAGGATGCGCTGGCTTTTCAGCGTGCAGCCAACGAGGCTCGCCAAGCGTTGGTTCACACCGTCTGCCACGTTGTCGAGGTTGGTGTGAATCGCGTACAGCTGAATGCCGTGGCGAATGGCCGCCATGACGGTGCGTTCTACGTACGTCGCGCCGGTAAACCGCTTCAATCCTTTGAACACGATGGGATGATGGGAAACAATCAAATTGGCTCCTTTGGCCGCTGCCTCGGCTACGACTTCCTCCGTGCAATCCAATGAAACCAATACACCCTTGACCTCGGCATTCCGATCGCCGACCAACAGCCCAGAATTGTCATACGATTCCTGCAGGGCGGGCGGTGCCCACGCTTCCAACTCCGCGATCACATCGCACACTCGAAGGGGTTGATTGGCTTGCATAACTCAAATGTAAGGGAGGTGCAAAACAACGCGTACTTTTAAAGCATGTTTCGCCGTGGAATCCAACATGCCGTGATGCGCACACTTGGTTGGCTGCCAGCCCAGTTGTTTGGGTTGATTATCCGTATTCGGCATCGTTTGTACGACGTTGGCATTCTGCCTTCCAAGGAAGGTGCCCTCCCGACCTTGGTGCTGGGCAATTTGACTGTGGGCGGCACCGGCAAGACGCCCCTGACAGAACGGCTGGTCCTGGACTTGGAAGCGGTGCTTGGGAAAAGCGCCGTCGGCATCCTCAGCCGCGGGTACGGCCGGGACACGTCCGGGTTTGAGTGGGTCACCCCCGAATCCACCAGTGCTGAAGCCGGTGACGAACCCGTCATGCTCGCGCGCAAACTGCCCCACGCCGCCGTCGCCGTTTGCGAGGACCGGCTCGAAGGTCTGGAGCGCATGCGTGCCGAACGCCCCGAGCTGCGTTGGGTAGTATGCGACGACGCGTTCCAACACCGGGCCTTGAAGCCGACCCTCTCGATGCTCCTCATCGACAGCACCCAACCCATCGCCTCCGACCGTTTGATCCCGGCGGGCCGCCTGCGTGACGTTCCAGAGCGGGCATTGGCCGCCGACGCCATCATTGTTACACGGCTGGACGATGTACATGGGGATTTGCGTGCCACATATGCCTCTGCATTTCCAGTCAACAAGCCCGTCTTTGGCACCCACATGGAAACCGATCCGCTCCTGGCGTGGCCCGGCGATGTGCCTTGTGCCAATGGAGATGAAAACGCCTCTCCCGATCGCCGCGAACGCATCCTAGCTGTAGCCGGCATATCGCGACCCGAACGGTTCATGGACCGATTGGCCGGGCGTTTCCAGGTGGTACGCCGCGAGGCCTTTTCGGACCACCAAGCATTCACAGCTAGTGACTTCAAGCGCTGGAAGCGCATCGTGGATTCCGACCGACTCCACGCCTTGGTGACCACCGAAAAAGACGTGGTGCGCATGCCCATGGAAGGCATTCAAGGCGTCGCCATCCGCTACGAGCCCATGCACGCTGAATGGCAAGAACCCGCCGAGGTGCAGACGTGGCTCAGGAACGAAATTGTAGGCCGCACCAACGATTCCGCCGGAACAAGCTGAAAATTCAAGATATTTGAAACATGAAGGTATTTGAGCAGAATGCCTCCCGCATGGCTTCGGGAGGTCGGATGATGTGGCTGATGGCTGCCGCACTAAGCGTTGGAATCCTCGCCGGATGTGGAGCAGGGACGAATGGACCCAAAAACGCGATTTCTGGCGTGTTCAGCGGTGAAAACGGACTCGGCGTCGACATGGACTTACGCCGCTGGGTGCCCGGCAAAAATGGACAGGGTGGAAAATTCGAATCCATTGGCAAAGCAACCAGTGACATGCAGGGACATTTCCAGCTCGTCCCCGATCGGGCACTTGTTATGGACTACTACCAATTGATGGTCAGCGGAATGACCCCGATGGTTGTCATCATGGACAGCACCATGCACGTGCACATCAAAGGTGAAATTCCCGACGGCGGTCTCATTGGCGACGCGACCATCTCCGGATCGAAA
>CALKYI010000436.1 GCA_938003665.1 uncultured Flavobacteriales bacterium | reverse complement strand
GATGTAGGTCGCGTTGAAGGCCACGTTGAATGCCTCGAGCGATTCGCCAAGCGAGCCGAGGTTTTTCTTGAGTTCAAATTCCAAACCGCCGAGCTGTGCGCTTTCGACGTTTTTCCATGTGATCTCGGTATTGGCCGCGGTGGAGATGATGACCTGTTCGATGGGATCGGTGAAGTGCTTGTAGAACAAGCTGACCGACACCAATTCGCGCAATCCGGGGAATACTTCGAATCGGTTGTCGATGTTCAGGATCTTGGTGCGGTTCAGGTCGGTGTTGCCGGTCTGTTGCTCCTGGATCTCGAAGTCGAGAAGGGCGCTTTTTCCCGGAACAAGGGACGCGCAACGCTCTGGCTGGCCGAGAAGCGGTATTGGGTGATTTTCAAATCCTCCTCAGCGAGTTTCACGGTCATGTTCAACGAAGGCAGCACATCCAGTACGTTCAGGGTGCCGCGGAAGTTGCTTTCCAATTCAGGCAACAAATCGTCATCGAGCAGCTTGTCGCTTTCCAATAGCATATCGGTGGCTTCCACGCGGATGCCGCCGTTTAACTTTATGTTTTCACGCGGATCAAAGTTGACCATGGCGTAGCCGCCGAGCACCGTTTGTTGGGCTTCGTAGCTGTTTGGGATGTCCGTGTCGTCGCGTAAGTACAGGTAATTGGTGGCTCCTGACGAGGTGCCGGGAATGATCTCCATGTTGGCGGCGCTGAAGTAGTCGGTCGGGTTGCCGTTGTAGTCGACGCCTTGGGATACGAAGCTGAAGCGGTTCTCCGAGTAGTCACGCGTGCGCTGTACCATGGAGAGCCCTAAGGCCAATTTGTTCTCCGGTCCCCATTCCTCCGCAATGGGCTTTTCGAA
Source organism: uncultured Flavobacteriales bacterium (assembly GCA_938003665.1). GTDB lineage: Bacteria > Bacteroidota > Bacteroidia > Flavobacteriales_D > Sanyastnellaceae > UA16. The sequence continues at coordinate 905 of CALKYI010000436.1, read as the reverse complement.
ATTGAATTTCAAATCGAGCGTCGCGTTGTCCATGGTGCGGTAAAAACGCGTGGGCGAGGGGTAGAGGTTGTCTTGGATGCTGTAGGCCAACTCATCGGAGCTCGTCTCCGTCACCGTGTAACCGGGGTAGTATTCGCTCAAATCCTCGCCATCGGCCAACAAAGCGAGTGCGTCTTCTGTGATGTCGTTTCCGGAAGCATCGCTGTAGATCAAGCCGCCGGGTAGGCTTTCGTAGCTGTTGATGAACAAGCGCAAATCCGGGGTGACCTGTTTGCCTTTGGTGTACGAAGCGCTCCACGTGATTTTGTGGTTGACGCTCTCGCTGAGTTCGTGCGTTCCGCGCAATTGGAAGATGTTCATGCTGCGCTCCAGGTAGCGCTGCTGGCGTTGCTCTTGGCCGAGGCCAACGGCGTCGCTGGGATTGATGCCGTCTTGGTAGCGCGCGTCGTTGATGCCCGAAATCGTGGGCATGTAAGTGAATCCGATTTTGCTCGTGGGGCTGATGTTGTAGCCGAGGTTGAACAGGGCCGATGTGTAGACGGATTGGGTTCCGCGGGTATCGGTGAACTGGCGTTGGACATCGAGTTCCGTTTTTTCATCCTCGACGCCTGTCAGCAAGAAACGGCCCGTCGAGCCGTTCTCGTACATCCGGTTCGTGACTTTGTGCTGCAAACCGAAGTTGTAGCCCAATGATCGTCCGCCGACTTTGATGATATCGCCGAACGATAGGCTCTGGGACAAGTCCAACGAGGGGGCGCCCTGAACAGGCTCCCACGTGTTACCGAAGGCCTGCGTCTGGCTGGACAGCAACTGGTTTTGCTCAGCGCGGATGGCTGTCATGAACTCGTTGTTGACTTGACTCAGGTTCTCAATCTCGTCGATGGCGTTGACGATGTTAATGATGG
>CALKYI010000435.1 GCA_938003665.1 uncultured Flavobacteriales bacterium | reverse complement strand
ACGAGCAAAATGAGCATGAACATCTTCCGGGAAGCATTCCTGGGGGTGCTCCAAATGCGATTCCGCCCCATCCGCCCGACCAATAAAAACTAGATCCATGACCGCCACGCCGACCCGTTTCATTCGCGCATCCATTGTCAACGAAGGAAAAGTAGAGGTCGGCGACGTGCTCATCGCACGCGACGGCACCATCGGCGCCGTGGGCGCAGCATGCGACCAGCACCCCGAAGCATCTGAGGCCATCCAAATTGATGCCCAAGGGCTTTGGTTGATGCCCGGCGCCATCGACGATCAAGTTCACTTCCGGGAACCCGGGTTGACCCACAAAGGGGAAATCGCCACGGAATCCGCAGCAGCAGCAGCCGGCGGCATCACCTCGTTCATGGAAATGCCTAACACGGTCCCGCAAGCATTGACGCAGCAACTCCTCGAAGACAAGTACGAACGCGCCGCTGAGGTCAGTGCCGTTAATTATTCGTTTTTCATGGGGGCGTCCAACGACAACCTCGATGAAGTGCTCAAGACCGACCCACGCCGGGTTTGCGGCGTCAAGGTCTTCATGGGTTCGTCCACCGGAAACATGCTCGTCGACAACCGCGCCGTGCTGGAAGCCGTATTCAAGGAAAGCCCTACCCTCGTCGCTACCCACTGCGAAGACGAGGCCACCATCCGGCGCAACTCCGCGGCTGCGCGCGAGCGATACGGGGAGTTCGTACCCATTGACCAGCATCCGCTCATCCGCAGCGCTGAAGCGTGTTACCGATCGTCTTCCATGGCGGTGGAATTGGCCGAAAAATCCAACACGCGCCTGCATATTTTGCACATCTCAACAGCCAAAGAAGTCGGGCTGTTCCGAAACGATATCCCTTCCACCGAGAAGCGCATCACGGCTGAGGCGTGCATCCACCACCTTTGGTTCACCGATGCAGATTACGCCTCGAAAGGCACCCACATCAAGTGGAATCCCGCCGTCAAAACAGCGGAGGATCGAGAAGCCATCCGCGCCGGCATTCTGAATGGGCGCATCGACGTCGTCGCCACAGACCACGCGCCACACACCGCAGAAGAAAAATCCGGCTCGTACTTCCAAGCGCCTTCTGGCGGACCGCTCGTTCAACACGCCTTGCCGGCGATGCTTGAGATGGTGCACCAGGGAGTTCTGCCCGTGGAGGAAGTCGTCAATTTGATGGCGCATCGGGTTGCTGACCTGTTTGATATGACCGACCGCGGGTACATCCGCGCTGGGCACAAAGCCGACCTGGTGCTGGTCGACCCCAACGACCCCTGGAAAGTGACCAAGTCGAATATCCTGTACAAATGCGGCTGGTCGCCGTTTGAAGGCAGCACCTTCAAATCCCGCATCCGCGGCACCTGGGTCAACGGCGTCCAAGTTTACAACGGCGAGCGCGTCCTGACCGACCACGGCAACCACGCCGGCGAACGCCTCGCCTTCAACCGATGAAACGGTTCGGCACAGCCATCATTGCGCTCCTCCTCTTTGCAGGATGCGGAACCGGCGTCACCTTCGACGGACCGCCCGCGCCTGAAGGCGTCATAGCGCGGGACACCTTTGTCCACGTCTTGACGGAAGTCCACTTGATTGAGGGGGCGTTGAAACAGCGCTTGTTTCGCAACGACGATGGGCAAGAGCGTGCCCTATCCCACTACGCCGAACTGTACGACCGATGGGGCATCGATGAAGAGCGATTCAAAACCACGTACACGTGGTGGTACCAGCGGCCGGTTGAAATGGATGCCTTGC
>CALKYI010000434.1 GCA_938003665.1 uncultured Flavobacteriales bacterium | reverse complement strand
GCAACTACAACGCGGACGCTACCGACAGCGACGACTCATGTGAGTACGCTGAGGAAGGCTACGACTGTGACGGCGTATGCGTGAATGATGCAGACGGCGACGGTATTTGTGATGAGTTTGAAGTGCCAGGTTGCACCAACGACGAGGCGTGCAACTTCGACAGTGCTGCTACGGATGACGACAACTCATGTGAATTCGAATCGTGCGCTGGATGTACCGATGCAGAAGCCTGCAACTACGATCCAACCGCTACCATCGATGATGGAAGCTGTGCGGAATTGGATGAGTGTGGAATTTGCGGCGGTGGCGGTGTCCCTGGCGGTGTTTGCGATTGTGACGGCAACATCCTCGATGAATGTGGTGTTTGCGGTGGCGATGGCATCCCAGAGGGCGCGTGTGACTGCGAAGGCAACTTCCCAGTGGACGGCTACGATTGTGACGGGGTATGCTTGAACGATGCCGACGGCGATGGTGTGTGCGACGAATTTGAAATCGTTGGCTGCCAGGATGAAGTGGCGTGCAACTACGATGCAACTGCTACCGATGCTGGGGATTGCGAATACGCCGAAGAATTGTACGACTGCGACGGCAACTGCCTTGAGGACGTAAACAACGACGGCCTGTGTGACATTGAAGGGTGCACCATTTTGGAAGCCTGCAACTACGACCCACTGGCGAACTTGTTGATTCCAGGGGATTGCATCTTCCCGGTTGCAGCCGGTTACGAGTGCTACGAAGTAGTAGAGGGTTGCACCGATCCAACAGCGGTGAACTACAACCCGTTCGCTTCTGTGGACGATGGCTCATGTGTCATGGAGGTTGTTGGTTGCATGATTCCAAGCGCATGCACGTACGATCCCAACGCGACCATCATGGACTTCTCCATGTGCGTGTTTGGCTTCTGTGATGGAGCGGGTACGCCACTGCCTGAAGGCATGTTGACTCCTGGGTGTTTGGACCCCTATGCATGCAACTACGATGAGAACGCAACGGAGATGGATTGGACGATGTGCGATTACTCGTGCTTGATCGGTTGCGACAACGAATTCGCTTGTAACTACAGCCCAGAAGTGTTGTACAACGATGGTTCTTGTGACTTCGAATCGTGCGTGGGTTGCATGAACCCATTGGCGTGCAACTTCGATGAAGGGGCGACTGTTCCAGACCCATCGCTTTGTGATTTGGAATCTTGCCTTGGTTGTGCAGCGCCGACCGCATGCAATTATGACCCATCGGCGACCATCACGGATTTCTTCTCTTGCGAATTCTGTGAGTTCGACTTCATGGGGGCTGATGACTACAGCGTCGAGTGCGAAAGCGACTTGCCAACGGAATGCCCAGAAGGGGTGACGGTGGCTTCGACCTGCAGTGAGGATGCACCTGAAATTGCATGTTTGGTTGCGACCAATGCTTCTGGTGAATTGAGAAGCTTTGCTGCCACGACGGCCATGGGCAATGGCCCTGACGGTGCCTTCCGTTTGTACGGTGCAGCGGCTCAAGGGGTAGCAGATTCGGACTTCTTCAATGAAGATCCTGCCAACCCATTGGAGTTGACGACCTACGACAACGGCGTGGCCGTTATGACGGGTTCAGTCATCAGCGACAGCAATCCGGATCAGCGCTTTGACGTCTTCGTTACCTTCGAAGCCGGTCAAGATGCTGCGGAATGGGAAGCAGAAGATCCTGCCCACGGCTACTTGGTGGCCTTTGGATGTGAAGCAGACATTGAAACCGTGTACACCTTGAAGGGCGACCAGAGCTACATGGTCGGTCAAGGCGAATACGCTGGTGACTTGATCACCCTGAGCCACATGCCGGTGAGCGAAAACAAGCGCTTCCAGTTGGGTGTCGGCGGTAACAGCCACAACTGCAACTACGGCTTCGGCGGATGGTTCGCGTGGAGCGGAACCCTGCTGAATACGCCAGCAGGGGGTATGTCAGGTGACATCATTGTTGATTTGGTGGAAATGGCCGGAATGCCTGCTGCAGTCTGCGGACAGGAAGTCACGACCGTCTTCTACACAGCAATGGAGGAAAGCTGTGACTATGTCGAGACCCACGTCCAGACCATTACGCGCATGGACACCATGGGTCCAGAATTCACGTCAGCCCCTGTGGACATCACGGTTGAATGCGATGCCGTTCCTGCTGTGACTGCGTTGGAAGACTTGCTTGCTTCCGGCGACTTGGCTGCAACGGACAACTGCGAGGCTACGGACGAACCAGTCGAATACAGCTACGATGGTGAGTCCATCAACTCCACTGATTGCGATAGCCAATATGAAATCCTGCGCACGTGGACAGCGACCGATTGCAGCGGAAACGCAACCAGCTATACCCAGGTCATCACTGTAGAAGACACGACTGCACCTGTATTTGTTGAGGCGCTTCCTGGCGATGAAACGGTGGAGTGCGACGCCGTACCAGCTGCTGTGACGTTGACCGCCACAGACAACTGCGACGCTGCCGTCGAGGTGATGTTCAACGAGTCCATTGCGGACGGAGCATGCCCTCAGACGTACACGATTACACGCGCGTGGACGGTGAGCGATTGTGCGGGCAACATGTCCGAGCACGTTCAGACCATCGAGGTCCAAGACACCACGGCTCCTGCATTCACAGAGGTGCCAATGGATCAAACGAGCCAGTGCGAAGAGCAGCCTTACACGTCTGCGGCTACGGACAACTGCGGCGCTGTAACCATTACGGAAAACCGCGAGGTCGTCAGCGAAGACGGGTGTGGCAACTACGAGCACCTCGTTACGTTGACCGCTGCCGACGAATGCGGCAACAGCACGGATTACCAATTCACCATTGTCGTGGCTGACACCGAGGCTCCGGCCTTCGTCGAAGCCCTGCCAGCGGACGAAACGGTTGAATGCGATGCCGTTCCAGTGGCCGACGTATTGACGGCCACCGACAACTGCGACGATCCAGTCGAGGTAATGTTCAATGAGTCCATTGCGGATGGGGCATGCCCACAGACCTACACCATCACGCGCACGTGGACGGTAAGTGACTGCACCGGTAATACGTCGGAGCACGTCCAGACCATTGAAGTACAGGATACAACGGCTCCGGTCTTCACCGAAGTACCAATGGACCAGACCAACCAGTGTGAGGAGCAGCCGTACACGTCGGCAGCAACTGACAACTGCGGTGCTGTGACCATCACGGAAAGCCGCGAGGTCATCAGTGAGGATGATTGCGACAACTACGAGCACCTCGTCACGTTGACGGCCACTGATGAGTGTGGCAACAGCACGGACTACCAGTTCACCATTGTGGTGGCGGATACGGAAGCCCCAGCATTTGTGGAGGAATTGCCTGGCGATCTCGCCGGCGTTGAATGCGATGCCATCCCAGCTGCTGCGGTGTTGACCGCGGTTGACAATTGCGATGCCGTGGATGTTGAGTTCATGGAGGAGCAAGTGGATGTGGTCTGTGACAATGCCTACACAATTGTTCGTACGTGGACGGTGAGCGATTGCTCCGGCAACACCACAGAACACGTACAATCGATTGAAGTGGTCGATACGACGGCTCCGGTCTTTGAAGCGCATGAAGAGTTCACCACGGCCTCATGCGGTGACTTGACCGATGCTACGGATCCAACGCAGGTGCCATTGACGGCTACGGACAACTGCGGGACAATTACCTACACCATCGATGCGTTGATGTTCTCAGGTGGTTGCCCCGGCACGTGGATGCGTCAATGGACGGCAACCGATGCTTGTGGAAACAGCACTTCGACGTTGCAATTCGTCACGATGTACGACGACGAGGCGCCAGTATTCACATCTACACCGGATGCCGAAGTGGTCCTCGAGGCTGCAGCCGATTGCAACACGGATACATCTCCTGAAGTGACGGGCATGCCAACTGTTGAGGACAACTGCGGTCCGAACGTAGACTTGACTTTGGCGTACGAAGATTCGGAGGCCATTGAAGCGTGCTTCGGCTCCTACACCTTCACCCGTACATGGACCGCTACAGATTTCTGTGGCAACGAATCGGTATTCGTTCAGACGATTTCCGTGGAAGACACGACAGGCCCCGCCTTCACGGTGGCTCCTGAAGATCAGGTAAACCAGTGCGAGGAGCAGCCATACGCTTACGAGGCGTTGGACAACTGCAGCAACCCACCGATCATCTACGAAACCCGTGATACGTTGAGCTCAGATGACTGCGGCAACTACGTTCACTTGGTGACGTTGACCGCGTACGATGTTTGCGGCAATACGTCGGAACACCAGTTCACCATCACTGTGGACGACACGTCCGCCCCGATGTTCGATCAGGCGATTCCGGCCGATGCTACCGTAGAGTGCGGAACCGTTCCAGCTCCAGCCGTCATTACGGCGACCGATAACTGCGACGGCGCTGTTGGGGTCATCTTTAACGAGACCATTGCTCCAACCGCCTGCGACCAGGAATACACCATCACCCGCACATGGGAAACGGTGGATTGCTCGGGCAATGCCAATTTCGCCATGCAGACCATCACGGTGGAAGACACGACGGCACCTGTATTTGTCGAGGCTGTGCCTGCTGACTTGACAGTCGAATGCGACGCGGTGCCAGCTGCGGAGGTACTCACCTCAACGGACAACTGCGACGATGCTTCTTCAGTCACCATGACGGAGGAAGTCACCAACCAGACGTGCACCGGCGCTTACACGCTGACCCGTACGTGGACTGCCACCGATTGTGCAGGAAATGCAACTGATCACGTTCAGACCATCACGGTCATTGATACGACAGCTCCAACCATCGACGCAGAGGCATCCAACCTCACGGTCGAATGCGATGGCGCTGGCAACAGCGATGCGTTGAACGAATGGCTTGCTTCAAACGGCGGTGCCATGGCATCTGATGCGTGCAACGGTGTCAGCTGGAGCAACGACTTCGACGCCTTGAGCGACGACTGCGGTGCTACCGGTTCAGTGACGGTGACCTTTACCGCCGACGATGATTGCGGTAACAGCAGCAGCACGAC
>CALKYI010000433.1 GCA_938003665.1 uncultured Flavobacteriales bacterium | reverse complement strand
GAAGGCTTCCGTTTCATACCCATAGTACCCATATTCCACGGCACATTGGTAATAATGCGATGCGTAACTCTCCATGCCATCATCTGAGAAGAAGGACAATCCGCTCACGTCCAGAAAATGATCCAAGACTTCATCGAGCGGCCCGTCCGCATCGGGAATGTCGTCGCAATCTGCCCCCCATTGCCAAAACGAAAACGGATACTCCAAAACGGAGTACTCAAAGGCCTCCTCGACTGACAGGTAATTGAACCGCAAGGCTTGGCCCTTTGCGTGCCAACGCAGGCGCAGCAAGCTCTCATCGTAGTCGGTCAAGATGCGCCGTTGGATGGCCTCAATGTTCTTTCGGCATTTGCGCGAGCCCACGCTGTTGAGGAAGGCGTAGATGCGTTCGTCCTCCAGCGCCAAATTCACCGGAGCTACATACGGTACACTCGCCGCGACATCTTCCGGGAAAAAGTACCGGTAGAAAATGGTCGTCTGCCCCCCTTTGCTGATGCCCGAAGCCAACCACGGCCCGGTGAAGTATTCGCCAAGCACGGTGCGAATGCGATGCAAGTCCTGCGCGGCCTGTGTGATGTTCAGGTAGGCATAGTCCATTGAGTCAGGCAAACTCTCCCCGTAATACCGGTGTTCGACAATGATTTGGTTGGCGCCAATGGCCGTCGCTAGTTCACTCGGGTAATTCCTGCTGCGGTCGTATCCCTCTGTCACCAAGACGGTTGGTCGGGTGGGATCCAATTCGGTCACATACACCCGCTGATAGAAGCTGCCTGCTTCGGGATTGGCGTGATCCAAAGGCTGTTCAAACTGCAGTGCCCACGCTGTTTCGGAAGGCGCCCAGGGGGCGGCCGTTGGCTCAAACCGAATACCTGGCATATCAAACAAAAACGCTTCGCAAGAGCGTCCTTCATCTTGTGTCCACGCAGTGAACGGAATCGCAATCAGCACCGCGGCCAACGCCATCCATCGAGCAACTTGTATCATGAAGTCAAGGTACCCCATGGGGCTCCGCCATGCAATAAAAAAGCCCCGGCGGAGTGCCGAGGCTTTTTCAAATCGTTGTTGGAATGCTTAGAGGCCAATGGCGTCACGCATGTTGCGGAATTCGAGGTCCTTTTCTGCCTTCTTGCGCAAGTTGGGATCCTTGGCCAACGCCTCACCCAAATGCTTCTTAACGCCCGCTGAGTCGTTCAATCGAGCACATGCAACGGCCATTATGTAGCTGGCTACCGCGCTGTCGTCGTTGGCGTTCTCGAGCGCTGTTTTCGCACCTGCCGCATCGCCGTTGAGCATCTTCGCCAATGCCACGTTCACGGTGCTCACGCGGCCCATGTTGGAAATGGCTGAAGCGTAGTCGCCTTTTTGGATGAGGATGATGCCCTTGTTGTAGCCTACCTCAGGGCCAGCGCCTGCAGCTTCGTTCAACAACTTCATCGCTCCGTCGATGTCACCATCTTGGCGCGTCAACGCCGCTACGTTGTTGAGAACAGCCTTGTTTCGCTCCAACTCGAGTGCTTGCTGGAACACCTCCCATGCCTGGTTCATGCGGCCCATTTGAGCCAAGCACCAGCCGGCGTTGTTGTACCCACGGAAGTCGTCTGCGTGCACGCGCGCAGCGCTCTGGTAAACGGTCAACTTGTCATTGAGGTCTTCGAACAAGGTAGCTGCGTACAACAACTCATCCGCTGTCAATGAATCCGGCATGCTCATGCAGTAGTCCATCAACTCCTCATCGGTGTAGCCTTCGACATCGTAAGAGACAACCACCTGAGAGCGACGCAAAGCTGGCAGGATTTCCTTTTCAATCTCCTTGTACGTCTTAGCGATGTTTCGGATCTCCTCTTCACGCTTGTTCTTGTCAGAGTACATCTCCAACACGCGCAAGATTAAATTCTTGTCTTGGATATCTGACGCCTGCATCAGGGATTTGAATCCCTGCCAGTCTTCTCCCTTTGGCACCAAATCGTAGAACGCTTCGTCCGCAGTCAACTTCTTGCGCTTCATCTCGCGGGTCACGGATGCAGCCGCCGAGTTCGCACGGTCGCTCGCCAAATCCTCGTTCAATGTGATTTCACCTTCAGGTGAAGCGTAAGCCTCGATGCGTGCGCCTGTGATGGTCACGCTATCGGCATCAACGGAGAGTTGAATCAAGTTCTTCAAGGCTTTCCAGTCTTCATCGCGCAACTCGCCCGAGCGCACGGCAGAAGAATTCACGCTGTAGTTCACCGTAACTTCCTCCGTGTAGGTAATCACCCGCTGGAAGTTGTCCTCCACAGGAATGAATTGATCGTCTGACTGAACCCAGAGCGGTGTCGTAATGACACCTGCGCCCACCACGAATGGTGCAAACGTAGCGCTCTTGTTGCCTTGCGTCCCAGAGATCACAACCGCCAATTCAGCGGCGTCTTCCATGGCGGGGTCAAAAGGAACCGAAGAAGCGTAAGAGAACGACTTGCCTGTTTCGAACGGTACAACAGTAAAGTTGCCAGCGGCGTCCTCTCCTTGGAATCCTTCGCTATCGAATGAAGCGCTTCCGCCTTCCCACGTCAAAACCGGGGTGGCTTCGATGCTTACTTTCTTGCCGAAGTACTTGGCTGGGAAACGACCCGTCACTTCCAATTCAACTTGGTCGCCACGGAGGATAAGGGGCTCTGGAGAAGCTTCGAGGCCCATGGCTTCGATTTCTTTTTCCATGCTGCCCAATCCGGCGCAGC
>CALKYI010000432.1 GCA_938003665.1 uncultured Flavobacteriales bacterium | reverse complement strand
GTAAAAGAAGGAGACAACATTGAACGCGCACTGAAGCGATTCAAGAAGAAGTTTGACCGCACCAAGCGAATGCGTGAGCTCCGAACGCGCCGCGAATTCGTGAAGCCGAGCGTTTTGAACCGAGAGCAGCGAAAGAAAGCCGTATATAAAAACGGATTAAATCTGAAAAACGACTGAGGAATCCTTTGTTTTTCATTTCAAAAAGACGAAATTGTCACCAGACATTTCGTCTTTTTTGTTTTGAACCAAATTCCGCCGCACGTCGAAGATTTCCTTGACTATCTGCTCAAGGAGAAGAGAGGAAGCGTACATACGCTCCGCTGTTACAGGTCCGACCTGGGGCAATTGGTGAAGTTCATGGACGAGCAATTCGGGTGTTCCGACTTGCGAGAAGTCAAATCTGAATGGCTGCGTTCGTACGTGGTGGAGATGATGCGCATGCAAAAGGCTCCCCGCACCATTCACCGGAAAGTCAGCGCATACCGCACCTTTGTCAAGTATGCTAAGCGGCAGGGCTCTATGGATGCCGATCCTGCCGATTCCATTGCGTTGCCAAAGTTGGCCAAGCGCTTGCCAAGCGTTGTGCCGGAGCACGCCATGCGCGAGTTGTTTGAAGAAGAAGTCTTCAGCGATGACTGGAAGGGCCGTCGGGACCGCAGCATCATTGCCTTGATGTACGAGACCGGAGTTCGGTTGAGTGAATTGATCGCATTAAAAGTTTCGGATTTGCATACGGAACGGAAAGAAATTCTCGTTCTAGGAAAAGGGTCGAAGGAACGACGCATTCCTCTGCTCTCTGAAACCATGTCAAGCATTGTAGCGCACATCGAAGAAAGGCCCTTCAAGTCCAAGCACCTGTTCGTCACGGATGCTGGCCGAAGCTTGTACGGATCCTTCGTTTACCGCAGGGTTCACCATTACCTTTCTTTAGTCAGTTCGTTGCGCAAAAGCAGTCCGCACGTGTTGCGGCACACCTTTGCCACGCACTTGTTGAACAACGGCGCGGAGTTATCAGCAGTCAAAGACTTGCTCGGTCATTCCTCGTTGAGCTCTACCCAGGTCTACACGCATCAGTCATTGTCACGGTTGAAGGAGTTGCATCAGGACAGTCCGTTGGACGTTCGCCCGCAAGATTAAACCTTCATTACCATGCAAATGCAAATCCACTCGATCCATTTCGACGCCGATGCCCGCCTGCTCGAATTCGTAGAACACAAAGTCGGCAAGCTCAATACCTTTCACGACCAGATCATCTCCTGTGAAGTCTTCCTTCGAGTGGAGAAAAGCGACGACCGCGACAACAAAGTTTCCGAAGTGAAAATCCATGTGCCCGGTGCGGACTTTTTTGCGAAGCGCAAAGCCTCGAGCTTTGAAGCGGGGATTGATGAAGTTGTCGAGGCCATTCGACGCCAAATTCGCAAGCAGAAAACAGCCCGGTTAGCTACGGCTTAAAAGCTTGCCAATCAACAGATTGGAGGGGGCGGTTTTTTCCGAAAAACAAATCGCCGCTCAACGCATTGTATCCAACGATTTCTTTCATACATTTGCCGTCCTGAAAACCGGGGAGTTTCCGCTCTCCAGTTCTTTGACGTGTTGCCGATGTAGCTCAGTTGGCCAGAGCAGCTGATTTGTAATCAGCGGGTCGGGGGTTCGAATCCCTCCATCGGCTCATTGGTTTGCCACCACCTACGCGTGTGAATGGTGGTGAACTTTTAACGGGGGTACGCCGGAGTTGGAGAGCCGGGGCAGACTGTAAATCTGTTGTCTCTGACTGAATAGGTTCGAATCCTATTACCCCCACAACAGACCCTTCGAACGCGAAAGGTCGAAAAGCGGAAGTAGCTCAGTTGGTAGAGCATCAGCCTTCCAAGCTGAATGTCGCGAGTTCGAATCTCGTCTTCCGCTCCGCCCGAAAGGGTCAAGCCGATGTAGCTCAGGGGTAGAGCGCATCCTTGGTAAGGATGAGGTCAGGGGTTCAATTCCCCTCATTGGCTCGAACATTTAATGTGAAATCAAACAGTAACTAAAACAGTTAGGCAATGGCTAAAGAAACGTTTGACCGGTCAAAACCGCACGTAAACATCGGTACCATCGGACACGTTGACCACGGTAAGACAACTCTTACTGCGGCAATTACAAAAGTTCTCGCAGACGCGGGACACAGTGAGGCGCGTTCATTCGATCAGATTGACAACGCACCAGAAGAAAAAGAGCGTGGTATCACGATCAACTCTTCACACGTTGAATACCAAACGGCAAACCGCCACTACGCTCACGTAGACTGCCCAGGTCACGCTGACTATGTAAAGAACATGGTTACGGGTGCTGCGCAAATGGACGGTGCTATCTTGGTTGTTGCTGCAACTGATGGCCCGATGCCTCAAACGCGTGAGCACATCCTCTTGGGTCGCCAGGTAGGTATTCCACGCATTGTTGTCTTCATGAACAAAGTGGACATGGTTGACGACGAGGAATTGCTCGAGTTGGTTGAAATGGAAATCCGTGAATTGTTGAGCTTCTACGAGTACGACGGAGACAACGGTCCTGTGGTCCAGGGTTCTGCTCTGGGTGCATTGAACGGCGAGGGCAAGTGGGTTGAGACGGTCTTGAACCTCATGGAGCAGGTTGACCAATGGATTGAAATTCCACCACGTGACAACGAAAAGCCATTCTTGATGTCCATCGAGGACGTCTTCACCATCACAGGTCGTGGTACAGTTGCTACTGGTCGTATCGAGACGGGTGTCATTAATACGAGTGATCCTGTTGAGATCCTGGGTATGGGTGACGAGAAGCTGACGTCTACCATCACCGGTGTAGAGATGTTCCGTAAGATTTTGGACCGCGGTGAAGCGGGTGACAACGTTGGCTTGTTGCTCCGTGGTATTGAGAAGTCAGACATCAAGCGCGGTATGGTTATTGCCAAGCCAGGCTCGATTACACCTCACACCAAGTTCAAGGCTGAGGTCTACATCTTGAAAAAGGAAGAAGGTGGCCGTCACACGCCATTCCACAACAAGTACCGTCCACAGTTCTACTTCCGTACGACTGACGTGACGGGTGAGATTGTTTTGGAAGCAGGTCGCGAGATGGTTATGCCTGGTGACAACGTCACCATTGAAGTACACTTGATCAACCCCGTTGCCATGGACACAGGCTTGCGTTTCGCAATCCGTGAAGGTGGTCGTACCGTAGGTGCGGGTCAGGTAACCACAGTGATTGAGTAAGCTCAATCCTACGACTTGAATCGAACGGAAGAAGGCACTCCCGAAGTGGTGTGCCTTCTTCCTCATCTACGGGCGTAGCTCAATTGGTAGAGTAGTGGTCTCCAAAACCATTGGTTGCAGGTTCGAG
>CALKYI010000431.1 GCA_938003665.1 uncultured Flavobacteriales bacterium | reverse complement strand
GCGTGCTGGATCAGATGGCCAAGCGCCCCAAGCTCGTCGTGCTGGATACCATGAACTTCTGGATGGACATCGCGCTGGAACCCCTCAAAGCGGTATTGCAACGCATTGATGTGTTGACCATCAACGACGAGGAGGCGCGCCAGTTATCCGGCGAATACTCCTTGGTAAAGGCGGCTCAAAAAATCCTGACCATGGGTCCATCCACCCTGGTCATCAAAAAAGGCGAGCACGGCGCACTGCTCTTCAATCAGGATGAAGTCTTCTTCGCCCCGGCGCTGCCGTTGGAGGAGGTATTGGATCCCACCGGTGCAGGCGACTCCTTTGCCGGAGGCTTCATTGGCTATTTGGCACACACTGACGATACGTCGTTTGCAAACATGAAGCGCGCGGTGGTCTTAGGCTCAGCGCTGGCGTCATTTACCTGTGAGCAGTTTGGCACTGAGCGCCTGCTGAGTTTGACCCAAGGAGAGCTGGACGAGCGCATCCAGCGGTTCGTCGACCTCGTTGATTTCGACATTGTGTTGAAGGGTTGAGGCCTCGGCTATTCGGGCCGCTCAGGAGCGTATTCCGGGAGCCATTGCACCGGGTCGAGTGCCGTGCCATCCACCCACCATTCGAAGTGGGAGTGGGGGCCTGTAGAATGTGTTCCCGTTCCGCCCAAGACTGCAATGGGGTCACCGGCTTGAACCCGGTTGCCCGCCTCGACGAGCAAGCTTTGGTTGTGCTTGTACACGGAAATGCGGTTGCCGGGGTGCTGAATGTTGATCACGTAGCCGCCGTCTGAAGTGTACGAGGCGAGCATCACAGTACCATCGTCCACGGCGTGGATCACCGATCCAACTGGCGCAACAAAATCGACCCCAAAGTGGCCGATGGCTGGGTCGAACTCCGAAGAGATTTCTCCTTGAAGCGGCGCGAATGGAATGCTCTTTGAGGCGCGCTCGTTGGATTGCGCTCGTTGCAATGCAAACCGGTCTTCGTCTTCGACACGTTCGCGCAGGGCCAGGTCTTCCTCGGTCAATCCCCAGTCGTTCAACCCTTCTTCTGTGTCGGCCATGGCTGCGCTGTCCAATACTGTTGGCTCGACGTCATCTACCACCACCTGTCCCGTAAGCACGGTCCGCAGGTCGTTCATGTATCGGTCTTGAATGGCCAAGGCGTTGAGCGCACTGTCTGCGCGCAATTCCGCATCGATGGCGCGCATTCGGCTGGCTGAGGTGACGCAACCAGGCAGGGTGTAGGCTAGAAG
>CALKYI010000430.1 GCA_938003665.1 uncultured Flavobacteriales bacterium | reverse complement strand
ACATTGCCAGCTGGTACCCCAGCGCGGTGCACGGCACCTTGGGCAACTTCGTGGAGCGTCACATTCAGGCCATCTCCTCCCTGAACGGCGGTGAAGTCTGGTTCGCTGCAGCCGTACCCGCTGGCCAGGTCGTACCAGCCAATACGGTACGCGACTGCGGCACCTACACCGAGCGCATATTCTACTTCCGCGGCCGCAAGCCAGTCGTCTGGCAAGTCACGCGGGCCTCGCTGCACGCCGCTGAAAACGCGGGTTCATTCGACCTCATCCACCTGCATGTGGCATACCCAGCCGGTCGGGCGGCGCGCGTTCTGGCGAGGCGTTGGAATGTGCCGATCGTTTTGACCGAACACTGGACAGCTTACCACGCGGGGCAACGAAATGCAGTACCCATGTGGCGGAGGCTCTCCATGCGCGCCACAGGGCGAGCAGCTTCCGCCATCTGCCCCGTTTCAGAGGACTTGGCTTCGAGCATGCGCGCATTTGGCATCGACGGAAGGTTTACCGCAGTGCCCAACGTGGTCAACACCGAGCTTTTTCATCCGGCGGAGACGGCGCCCAAAGGCGATACATTTCACGCCCTGCACATCAGCTCCCTGCGGGACGATCAGAAAAACATCAGCGGCTTGCTCCGGGGTGTCAAGGCAGCGTTGGACCGGTGTGACACCCTCCGCGTGAGCATCATTGGCGACGGCGATCCAGAACCGCACCGGGCGTATGCTCGTGAATTGGGACTCGATGAATGCGTCGAAATCGCCGGGGAGATCAGCTTAGAAGAAGTAGCTGAGCGCATGCGAGCAAGCGATGCCCTGCTCCTCTTCAGCAGGTACGAAAACTTCCCTTGTGTCATTCCCGAAGCGTGGGCGAGCGGCATTCCGGTGCTCTCGACCGATGTGGGCGGCATCCGCGAGCACCTGACCCCTGAGCGCGGGGCGTTGATTGCTTCTGAAGACGAAACCGCTCTCGCCGACACGCTTTGTGACTGGGCCACGAAAGGCGCCCCGTCTGAGGCAACTCATCTGCGACAACACGCTGAATCGGTATTCAGCAACGCCGCTGTGGCACGCGCCTACGCTGCAGTCTACACAGCCGCTATCACCCGCCAATCCGCTGCCCAATGAGTGCATCGAACGAACGCCATTCGATTGTGACCCGTGCCCTGCTGTTGGCGTTTACCACGGCAGTGATCCTGCTCAACACGCGGGTGCTCGGCGCCTCCGGGCAAGGCGAAATCGCCTGGATCCAATTGGGCATCCTAGTGGTCACAGGCGTCAGCGGCTTCCTCGCCGGCGGGGCGGTCGTGTACTTGCAAAAGGAACTCCCACTCCGAGCCATGTTGTTGCCCGGACATGTGTGGTTAGTGGTGTCGGCAGTTCTGGGCACGTGGGCCGGAATCAGTGCCGGGTTTTTGCCTGCTGACCATGTCGGTGCAATGGCCGGATTGGGTTGGCTGCAAGGTGCCATCATCTTCCACAGCCAACTTCTGCTAGCAGACCACCGCATTCGTCAGCACAACATCCTTCAGGTCATGCAAGCTGGATTGCTATTGACGGCGTTGCTCGTGGCTTTTTTCGGCATGCAGCAGGAATCCGTCGGAAGCTTCATCGGGGCGTTGGCAATTAGCCTGGGACTTACGGCGACGCTGT
>CALKYI010000429.1 GCA_938003665.1 uncultured Flavobacteriales bacterium | reverse complement strand
GCTCGCAACGAGTCCTGTTGATTGTTCCAAATCGGCAAAAACAGCGTGCTCTCCGACGCAGTGAGTTCCAATTCTTCTACGAAGAAGGCAATGCGCAAAGCTTGTACGCGATCTTCACGATCAGCATCTTGCCGCTGTGCGCCTGTCCGGCCGGGTTGCGCAATTGCTAAAAAAGGAGAGGAGATGGCCAAAATGAAAAGGAATCGTTTCAGTGTCATCGCGTTGTTTGTTGAGGTCATTTATACGTCTATGCTTTCGATGAGGATGGATTCGAAAAGCAAGTCATCTTCCATCCATTCTTCAAATTCACGGTCTTCAATGCGTAGGTCTTGCGCTGCGGATTTTTCCCAAAGACAGGCAAATGTTTCGCATGCTTCGCTTTGAGTTTGCACATTCCAATACACGACGAGGGCCACAGCTGCAGCTGCGCTGCTGAACCACAAGGTCCATGCTGGGAGCTCTAGCTCAGCGGTGTCCGGTGCAACCTGCTGCGGCTGTGATGCGTTCCAGATGGCAGATTTCTGGGCTTCAAAAAACCCATCTGGTGTATCAAAAGGGAGCTTATGCTTTGACATTGTGCTACGATTGAGACGTTTGCGTGAGGGATAGGTTTAATCCATCGAAGGAGATCAAGGCGGAACGGACCTTGTTTTTCGCGTGAAAGAAATTGGCTTTTGCGGCGCCAACAGAAGTGCCCATTAATCGAGCAATGTCATCGTAAGGGAGTTCTTGGAAATACCGCAATGCGAAGACTTCCCTTTGACGTTCGGGCAAATTTTGCAAAGCAGCATGGAGTTGGCGTTCTGAGTCATCTCCATTGAAAAAGGGATCTGCTTTAAACTGATTGCTCCACAACTCTACGTTGTGACGTGTTTCCCTTAACGCTCGTTGTTTCTTGCTCCTCAATGAATCCTAGCCTTTGCGCCGGGCGTTGGTGTAGAGCCAGGTTGAGAACTTGGCTTCCATCCGGAAGCGGTGAACCGATCGCAACACTTTAATGAACGTTTCTTGGGTCGCATCTGCAGCGTCTTCATGGGTGCCAAGCATCGTTCGTAAAAACTGGTAGATGGGTTGATGCCACGCATCCATCATCAACTGAAAAGCCCTTTCCTTGCGTTGATTTTGGGCGTGGATCAAGTCATCGAGCCATTCGGGCTGTTCCCAGCTGGTTTCCATGCTCTGTTAGACGGCGAAATGGGCCAAACGTTTAACGCTTCTGCTGACTTTTTCTGCCCAGCATCACACACAAAACAATGCCTGCGAAGAAGGTCGCTGTGGAGATCAGCTCAGCTTGCGTTGCTGCAAGCCCGAATAAGTCCATCTCCGCATTGACCCGGATTTTTTCAATGAAAAACCGCTCTACACCATTTAACATGCAGTACAAAGCAAACAACCGACCTGGAATGTCAATGCGCTTTCGGAGGCCCCAAAGGATGCCAAAAATGATGCAGGCCATGATTGTTTCATAAAACGCGGTTGGGAAAACCCCAGGGTCGAGGTAAGTGCCGTACCCGTCGAAGATGGGCCATGGATCCTCAGGTGTGATCAACTTTCCCGTATAGCCCGCCGGCCGAGCACCATACACTCCATTCACGTTGTTTGGGAAGGAATAGGACCACATCCAATCGGGTAGTAAACGCATCCAATCGGGCTTGGGCGCTGGATTTGGAATGCCCCAATCTCCATCGCCGCTCACTTGGCAACCAATTCTACCGACCCCGTATGCGAGCATGAGCCCGGGTGCGACGGCATCAGCAAGTGGCAAAAATTTGAGGTTGTTGCGCCGTGCGTAACCATAAACAGCAAGCCCACCTACAATCAATCCACCGTAGATCGTCAACCCACCGAGAAAATTGGCGAGTGATGGCTCGCGGAAGAATCGGACAAGCTCATCCGGGTACTCGAGCAAGTGAAAAAATTTCGCCCCTACAATGCCCCCAATTGCCGCAGCCGTCACAATGCCGCC
>CALKYI010000428.1 GCA_938003665.1 uncultured Flavobacteriales bacterium | reverse complement strand
GGGCATTAAGGTGGCGGAAGTGCGATTGGAGGTGGAGCACCGTTTGGCAGAAAAGCACGGCTGGGACGTCTGGAGTGATCACCCCAACGACGACGCATGAGTACGGCGTTGGATGCAGCATCGGTTCGGCTTCAATTTCCCATCCTTAACCGGGATGTGAACGGGAAGCCATTGGTCTACCTCGACCATGCGGCATCTTCTCAGAAACCCATCGCTGTCATCGAGGCGCAACGGGAGTACTTGATGCATTACCATGCCAATGTGCACCGTGGTGTGCATGCGCTTTCGCAGCAAGCCACCGATGCGTTTGAAAACGCGCGCGGTACGGTCCAGCGCCACATCGGTGCGGCGGAATCGTGCGAAGTCATTTGGACGGCAGGCGCGACGGATGCGATCAACCTGGTTGTGCAATCGTGGGGCCGTCAAAACATCGAAGCGGACGATGTGATTCTCATTACGCGCATGGAGCACCACGCCAACATCGTCCCGTGGCAGATGTTGGCCGAGGAGAAGGGCGCACGCGTGGAAGCCGTGGACGTTTTGGAAGACGGCTCATTGGACCTCGACCATTTTGAAGAACAATTGAAGTTGCACCCGAAGGTGTTTGCCTTTACCCATGTGTCCAACACCCTGGGAACGGTGAACGATGCGCAAGCCCTGACCCAGCGTGCGAAAGCAGCTGGTGCAACCGTGCTCATTGACGGGTGCCAATCCGTGCCCCACATGCGCATCGATGTTCAGGCGGTGGGGTGTGATTTTTAAGTGTTTGCCGGCCACAAGGTCTACGGACCGACGGGCCTCGGTGTGCTTTACGGCAAACGCGAAGTTTTGGAGTCCATGCCCCCGTGGCGCGGCGGAGGAGAAATGATCGACGTGGTGAGCATCGAAAACGGAACCACCTATGCAGGGCTTCCCCACAAATTCGAGGCGGGTACACCCCACATCAGCGGCGCCATTGCGTTGGGTGTGGCATTGACTTGGATTGATGGCGTGGGCGTTGAGTCTATCATGGACCACGAAACCATGTTGGCGGCACACGCCCGCAAGGGCCTCAGTTCCATCGAAGGCATGCGGTTCATCGGCACTGCACCGGGCGCTGCGGGCGTCGTGAGTTTTGTGGTGGACGGAACGCACCCGTACGACATCGGTACCCTCCTGGATTCCCAAGGGGTAGCCGTGCGCACGGGCCACCACTGTACCCAACCCCTGATGGAGCGCTATGGAGTTCCAGGAACCGTTCGTGCGTCCTTCGGAGCGTACAACACCTTGCAGGAAGTGGATACCTTTGTGGCGGGAACCGTTCGGGCGGTGCGCAAGTTGCGCGACGGAACCAACGCCCTACGACGAAGATGAGTGACACCCTGCAGCAACGACAGAATGAAAGCGTCGAGGAATTCGAGTTTTTCGAAGACTGGATGGAGAAGTACGAGCATGTCATCGAGCTCGGCAAGGAATTGGACGGGTTGGCGGAGGAGCACAAACTGGACGAGAACCTAATCCGGGGGTGCCAATCGCGGGTGTGGCTGGCGGCTTCAAAAGACGCAGAAGGCAACGTGCAGTTTCAAGCAGATAGCGATGCCATCATCACGAAGGGCTTGGCGGCCTTGATGGTGCGTGTGTTGGGTGGTCTGCCTCCCGCTGAGATTGCGCAGGCTGACCTCTGGTTCATTTCGAAAATTGGCCTTGACTCCCATCTTAGTCCTACCCGAGCCAACGGCCTCCAGTCCATGGTGACACAAATGAAGCACTATGGCATTGCCTTTCAGGCGGCCGGCTGATGCGCCAACGGGAGGGAAAAAACGTGGCGCCCTTCCCTTTCAAATTTGCGAGATCTTGCAGGTTCACAAAGAGGGAATCAGGCGCCACGGGTTAACCTAACCAGTGGAATGACGCGGATGAAGGGGTGGGGGTTGCATGGGCGACTCAGCGGCGCATCCATTTGACCCGCTTCGATGGGCTCTGACGGTGGGAAGTCTTCCTTCAAGTGGTCGACTTGTTTGCCGTTTTTCCAGAACCGAAAACACACGTGCGGTCCGGTGGCCAGCCCTGTGGAGCCTACGTATCCGATGACCTGTCCCTGGCGGACGTGTTCGCCCGCGGTGACCGCTCGCTTGGACATGTGGAGGTATTGGGTTTCGTAGGTGGAGTTGTGCCGGATCTTGACGTATTTCCCGTTGCCCTTGGTGTAGCTCGATTTGGTCACCACGCCGTCGCCCACTGCGAGGATGGGCGTGCCGGTCGGGGCGGCGTAATCGGTCCCGTAATGCGCTTTGGTGCGGTTGAGGATGGGGTGGAAACGCTTGAGGTTGTATCGGCTGCTGATGCGGCTGAATTCCAC
>CALKYI010000427.1 GCA_938003665.1 uncultured Flavobacteriales bacterium | reverse complement strand
TGTCGAGGTACTGTTCCGCTTTGAGGCGAACGGGCAGGCCTGCAGTCGGGCTGTAAACATCGACACTGATGGAGGTGAAACCTGGC
This sequence comes from uncultured Flavobacteriales bacterium, assembly GCA_938003665.1. GTDB lineage: Bacteria > Bacteroidota > Bacteroidia > Flavobacteriales_D > Sanyastnellaceae > UA16. Next base: position 3,977 of record CALKYI010000427.1, on the reverse strand, counting down.
TCGAAAGCGATCGGTGAAGCTAGACCGAGCGGGGTGCTCATAGTGGTTCCGGCGTAGGTCAACCCCGTCCAGTGCTTGGTCGCCTTGGTAACGGTGTTGCTTGCATCCGTGGGGTCGGTAGCGAGGTCAGCAATGTTGCCCGCGAAGGAGGTGGTTTGGTAGTGAATATTCGGGTCCTCGTGGGTGATGGGCAAGTCGACCTGGATAAGGTTCCCCGCACCGTCAAACAATTCGACGTCGTCAAAGTAAATGGTGCTCAAGGCGCTTCCATCGCCGTAGAGCCCAAAGTCCAGCATGAAGGCGACTTGGTTGAACACGCCGTCAGGCAACCCCGTGAAGTCCCACTCAAGCTCTTCCCAATCTCCGGCAACGGTGGTAATTGCGTCAAGCTCAGCGGTCGCATTGCCTTCGAGTTTCAGGCGCATCAACGACCCTTGCATCGGGGCGTGCACCTTCATGCGGAAGGCGCCGATCTCGGACAGAGCGAGGTAATAAGGAAGGGTGACGATGGATCCGGCCCAAATTTGACCCCCTTCGCCCCGCACCATTTGGGCGACGTATTCGCTGGGGTTGTTATCATTGGGGTTGGGGTTGGGAACCACCGTGGTGTCGGCAGCTTCGAAGTCCACAAAAGCCGGTGTTGAGGCCTCAGTCTCGAAATCAAACGGAAAATCAACCTGCGCAAACGCAACTGCAGGAACAAAGAGTAGGGTCAGTAAAAAACGCATTTTCCAAAGTTCACCTAAAAACAAAAGCCACTCCCGGAGGAATGGCTTTTTGTTTGAACGGCGGGGCAGGACTCAACGATCAATGGACCCCATGACACGCTTCATAAAGGTGTTGAGTGCGTCTTTTCGTGGGATGCCATTGTCCACCATCTCTTGGACTTCGATGGCGCCGTAGAGGTTGGAGATTAACTCACCGATGACATCGAGCTCCTCGTCTTTAAGGTTTTCACTTTCGGTGAGGTGCTCAAGCGTTTCAATGGCCTCGATCACAAAGTCGCGGTCATTTTGCTCAATGAACTCTCCGATGTGCTTAATCAGTGGCAACCGCATCGACCAATTCTTTGAGGACTTCGAACTTGTTCGTTTGCACCTGGTTGACCAACGCGCCATTGCTGAAAGCCGCGAACGTAGGCAGGTTGTCCACCTTCGCCAATTGACGAGAATCTGGAAACTTCTCTGCATCGACCATCACGAAGACTGCACCTTCGTTTTCGCGGGCAAGCTTCTTGAATTTCGGCTTCATGATGCGGCAATTGCCACACCACCCAGCCGAATACTGAACGATGACCGTGGCATTTTCTGCCACCACCGATTGCAGGTTGTCTTCCTGTAACTCGACCATCTTAGTGGTTGCTCAGGTAGTCGATGACACCGCTGCGGTTTTCCTTCATTGCATCTTTCCCCTCTTCCCAATTGGCGGGGCAGACCTCACCTTTTTCCTGGACGTGGGTGTACGCATCAATCAAGCGGAGGAATTCGTTGACATTCCGGCCAACAGGCATGTGGTTGATGCCTTCGTGGAAAACCAACCCCTCTTCGTCGATGAGGTAAGTGGCGCGGTACGTCACAAAATCACCATCGATCAACTCCAACCCGGTCTCTTCATCGTAGGTGTGATCGTGAACCTCTAGAATGTCCAGCGCTCGCGCGAGGTTGCGGTTGCTGTCGGCGAGGATGTCGTAGGTCACCCCTTCGATGCCGCCGTTGTCTTTGGCGGTGTTCAACCACGCAAAGTGAACTTCAGCCGTGTCGCATGAAGCACCAATGACAACCGTATTACGCTTTTCGAACTCAGGCAATGCAGCCTGGAACGCGTGCAACTCAGTGGGGCAAACGAAGGTGAAGTCCTTCGGGTACCAGAAAAGCAGCACTTTTTTGCCTTCTTTGATGGCCTTTTCAACAACGTTCAATTCGAATGCGTCGCCCATGTCATTCATTGCTTTTACCGCAATGCTGGGGAACTTTTTACCTACGATGCTCATGATATTGGTTTAATTCTTCTTTTGAAATTGGATGCGAAATTAGGGAATTTTCCGGCCGAAGCACGCCTGATATCAACGGTAGCGAATCGGAAAAAACGCAAAATTCAACCTCTGGATTTGAACATCGAACATCCCGAAAACCGATAAGTTCAGAACCCTCGGTCGCGCTTTACCTTTAGGCCATGAAGAAGGTCGTTCTTGTAGCCGTTGCGGTTGTCGTTTCGTTCATCGGCTTGAGCCAAGTGACTCAAACTGACTGGACCCTTGTGGACCCGGACCGTGACGATCGGGAAGTGCCCTGCATGGTGTGGTACCCTACCGAACCGGCCAGTGCATATCCAGCAGTTGTCTTTGCCCATGGGTTTGTGATGGCGCCGGACGATTACGAGGGGTTGGCTGCAGCGCTGGTGGAAGCGGGATATGTGTTTGTTTCGATTGGAACAGAGCAGGGCTTCATGCCGAGCCACGAGGCCTATGGACAGGATCTCGCTTTTGTAGCTCAAGAAATCGCGAACAATGCGGTGGGGGGTGTGTTAGACGGAGCATTTGATGGCCGCATTGCGATTGGTGGCCACAGCATGGGCGGCGGCGCGTCGTGGCTTTCAGCGGAATCCAACCCACCAGTCGATGCGTTTTTCGTTTTTGCTCCGGCTGAGACCAATCCTTCGGCGATTGCTGCAGGCGCGTCGATCGAAGTTCCCGCCCTGGTGGTGTCAGGTGCTGACGATGAAGTCACCCCACCTGCGACCCAACACGAGCCGATTTACGAAGCTGTGGTGAATTCCCCGTGCCGTGCTTTTGTCTCCATTCCCGATGGCGGCCACTGTGGCTACGCCGACCCCGGTACGTTATGCGATTTTGGGGAGCTGGGTTTTCAAGGGTTGTCTCATGCGGACCAACTAGCCTTGTCGGTCAGCGTGGTGGTGCCTTGGCTCGACGCCTTCCTGCGCGACGACCCTTCCGGGTTGGATGGGCTAGAGCAGGCGGTGGCATCTGGCGGGTTGGACTTGACCCTGTCGTGTGCGCTGTCGGTTGAAACGCTACAACTGGATGCGCTTGAGGTGTTTTACCAGGACCCACCGTCAGGCCTCACATTGCGCAACACCACCAATCAGCCCATGCGGGTGACATTGTGGTCGGTCTACGGCCGTTCTGTAGTGCAACGAACACTCGAGCCCGAAATGCAGTGGGTCCCACGCGTTCCGAATGGCGTGTACGTGGTGACGAGCGGTGGCGCCTTTGCCCGTTCGGTTATCGTGCAATAAAGGCGGTCAGTACACCAGTGTTTGCATGGCGTGCGCCGGAATGGATGTTCGAGCCTCCTGCCCGTCCACAACCAGCGTGTAATCCAACGCTTCGTCTGTTCGGTTCAGAACCACTGTAACCAAGCTGCCGTCGGGGTTTTGAAAGGTCGTGCTTTCAATGGTGCTGCGGCTGGCTGACGTGCTCACGCGCAATGCGCCAGGCTCGATAAATCGGGAGAAGTGCCCGATGTAGTAGTACGTTGGTGTGAAGATGAGCGAGTCGTTTTGGGTGTCGGCGTGAATGGGGGCGAAACAGAGGTTTTGGACGTGGTTGGGCCCGCCGGTTTCGTCGAGGAGGATGTTCCAGTCGGTCCACCCCACGGTGCCGCTGTTGAAGTCGTTGATCATGGAGTTGCCGTAGCGTTCCGCGTTGGACCAGCGTTCGTAATGCGCGGCATCGAATCCCTCTTGGCATCCCTCCGTGAACAAGAGCTGCTTGTCAGGATAGGCTTCTTTGATGAGTTTGAGGTTCTCGTACTTGGGCTCGCCGCCGGTCCAGGTTTCGTACCAGTGAAAACCGGTTCCCCAGGCGTACTTCGCTGCATCGGGGTCGTCAAAAATCGCATTCGCACGGTGCGTGATGAGGTCGCGGTTGTGGTCCCAAACAACGATTTTTTTATCCCCGTATCCGGCAGCCTCCATGGTGGGGCCGAGGTTGTTTTTCAAGAAGTCACGTTCCTGCT
>CALKYI010000426.1 GCA_938003665.1 uncultured Flavobacteriales bacterium | reverse complement strand
GCTCCGCACACCACTGCGTGCTTTCCTTCCAGCCCCAGCGGCATCCAGGGGTTGTTCGTATCGGTCATGCGACGAAGGTAGCCACTCCCCCGTCAAATTGGCTGTATTTTTACGAGCAAACCCCGCCCATGAAACGCATTGAACACATCGGAATCGCCGTCGCTGATTTGCAGGCTGCAGAACGAATTTTCTCGGACGTTTTGGGGGAGTCGCCCTTCAAGCGAGAGCACGTTGCTTCGGAGGGGGTAGACGTCAGCTTTTTTCAAACCGGCGAGAGCAAGGTTGAATTATTGGCCAGCACCCCTCCGGACGGACCCATCGGCCAGCACATCGCCAAGCGCGGTGAAGGCCTGCATCACCTGGCGTTTTCTGTGGACGATATCCGCGCCGAAATCGAGCGGCTCCAAGGGATGGGATACCGCGTCATCAGCGGTCCGAAGGCGGGTGCAGACAACAAAGAGATTGCGTTCTTGCACCCCGGGGATACGAACCGCGTGTTGGTGGAGCTCTGTGCAGAACGGGGCTGATTACCACCGGTTCTTTTTGGCCCGTCGCTTCTGCTTTTTTAATTGCTTTTGCCGGTCTTTCTGCATTTGATCGCCAAAAAGCTCTTCGCCGGGACGGTCTGGCGAAGGCGGTTTGGCGCAATCCTCTAGAGGTTTGGGCCGCAATAAATCCCACTGCAGCGTCAGGTTCCACGGTTGGTAGTGGCCTTCGTACCACTGCACCTGGCCGTCCCCTTCCTCGGCCAATGGGGCCAATTGCAATCCATCGTACGTCGCGTGAATGCGCAGGTACCGTCCCGAGCGCGTGCGCACGCCGAGCCCAGCACCCAATTCCAAGGCCATGCGATCCGTCGCCGGCGCGGCTCGGGTGACAAATAGGCTGTCCGGGCCCGTTCGGCTGAACGTGCCGCCCCATTCCCGGTCCCACCCGATACCGAGCTGGGCTTCGAAGAAAAAGTCCGTTTTGATTTCGAATGCGCGCTGGAGCTTGAACGTCAGTTCCGTCGTCACCAACGAACGCCCGCTGTCGAGTAGGGTGTTGGGTTGCAAGATGCTGTCCGCATTGGCGACCAATCCGTCAAAAGTGGAGGTGGCCGCGTTCCGGGTTCCTTGGAGTTCGATGAACCATCGGTCCCAGATGAGCGGCCGTCGGGCGATGCCCCAATAGCCGATGCCCAAGCGGAGCGCTTGGTTGCCGGCATGGCCCCATGTTCCGGTGTGCAGGGTGTCAATGGTGCCTGTTGGGCGCACCGTTTGGTAAACGACAGGCACCGAATCGGGCCGTGCGCTGAACGCGTGGTAACCGATGGCGTATGTCCAGCCTTGGTTGCGGAACGACCGGCTTTCGGCATTGAATGGGGTGGACTGCGCTTCTGCGCTATTGAGCCCACCGACCAACATCCAAACGAAGACGGCCGTCAGGCGCTTTGCGATTCCCATGCGTCGAGGATGGATTCAAAGGTTTCGGGCCGGTCCCAGTTGGCCTCGATGCCTTCTTGGGACAGGATTTTTTCCATGATGCGGTCTTGGCGCTGTCCGGCCTCGAGCGCCTCTTCGTACGGCGTGTGGCTGAATGTGACCTGCGAGTAGAGGGGCAACCAACGTCCGGGGTAGTTGGTCGCCAACTTGGCCTCGATTTTCTTGCGGAGGAGGAAAGCGGGGTCGCCTGTTTTGTCGCGCATTTCGATGTAATTCCGCAAGGCCAACTCGAGGATGGCATCGCCAGAAGGCTTTCGCAATTCCGTGTACCGCTGCATGGTTTTTGCCCAATCTTGAGACGATTCCATGCTGTCGAGCAGTTCGCTCAACACGGAGCAATCCTCCATGCCGCTGTTCATGCCTTGACCGTAAAATGGGACAATGGCGTGGGCCGCATCGCCCATCAAGCAGATGGCATCGCCGTGGTGCCATGGATAACATTGGGTCATGACCAATGAGCTCGTCGGGTTGGCCAGCCATTGAGCAGCAAAATCTGGAATCAACGGGATGACGTCCGGAAAATGCATACTGAAATACGCGGTAACCGCGGCTTCGGTGTCGAGTCCATTCAGTCCGTTTGGGCCGTCATAGGGGGCGAATACGGTGCACGTAAAAGTGCCGTCGGGGTTGGGCAATCCCATCAACATGAACTCGCCGCGCGGCCAGATGTGCAGCGCGTCTGCCTCCATCTTGAACTGGCCGTCACCCGTAGGACGCATCTCAATTTCCTTGTAGCCGTGGGTCAAATACCGCTGGGCAAAATCAAAACGGTCCGTGCGCATCAGCCGGTCCCGGACCGCACTGAACGCCCCGTCTGTCCCGAAAATCCGGTCAAATGCTTGCACGTGCGTCTGGTCCTCGCCGTTGTCCAACGTCAGTTCGTTGGCCTCCAAATCAATGTCGACGCAGCGGTGGTTAAACCGGTAGGTGACCTGTGTGTGTTTCTCCGATTCTTCCACCAACAAGCGGTTGAGCAAGGCCCGAGAGACCGAGTAAATGCACTGCGGATCGTCAAATTTCCCCTGCGCGTCCGGCAGGCCGTACGGTTGGCGTGTGAGGGTGCCGTCCGTTGCGTGCATGGTGCGGTGGGTGATGGGGAGGGCGATTTCACGGACCGCGTCCGCGATGCCGGCTTTCTCGAGGGCGCGCCATCCCCGGTCGCTCAGGGCGAGGTTGATGCTGCGGCCTCCTTTGTACGCTCCGGTCCGGGGATCAGGTCGGCGTTCGAACACGTCTACGTGGTGCCCGCGCTGCGCGAGCATCAGCGCCCAAAGGCTGCCCACCAAGCCGGCGCCGACTACGGCCATTTTCTCCGGCGCCAAAGCGTGTTGTACGGGTGTGGACATGGGGTACTTAGTGGACGGTGGCTTCGATGGCCTGGTGCAAATCGGCAATGAGGTCGTCGGCATCTTCGACCCCGACGCTCAACCGGACAAATCCATCGGAGATGCCCAATTCAGCACGGATGTCGGCTGGAACGCTGGCGTGTGTCATGGCCGCCGGATGTTCGATGAGTGACTCTACACCGCCGAGGGATTCTGCGAGGGCAAAAATCTGCGTGGCGGCGACGAGGTTTTTCGCTTGGTCCAAGTCGTTGCCTTTGATTTCGAAGGCAATCATTCCGCCAAAATCATCCATCTGACGCGCTGCGACGTCGTGGCCGGGATGGTCTTCAAACCCGGGCCAGTAGACCTTTTCAATCTTGGGGTTGTCGCGCAACCAGTGCGCCACCTTCCGGCCGTTCGCACAGCTGCGCTCCACGCGCAAGTGCAACGTCTTCAGCCCGCGCAATACCAAGAACGAATCGAACGGTTGGGCGATGGCTCCGCAGTTGTTTTGCAACGTGCGTAGCGGGGCGTCAATGGCTTCGTCCTTCGTGACGAGTGCGCCCATCACAACATCGCTGTGGCCGCCGAGGTATTTCGTGACTGAGTGCATGACGATGTCCGCACCGTGTTCCAACGGTCGCTGCAGCATGGGTGAGGCGAACGTATTGTCCACGGCGAGGACAATGCCGCGGGGTTTCGTTAGGTCGGCAATGGCTTGGATGTCCGTGATCTGCATCAACGGGTTCGTTGGGCTCTCGAGCCACACCAATTTGGTTCTGTCCGAGATGGCCGCTTCCACGAGGCTGGGGTCTTGGGTGTCGACGAAATTGAAGACGATGCCCATCGGCGCGTGGTTGGTCCTGAACAGTCGGGCGGTTCCGCCATACAAGTCCTGGCCCGCGATGACTTCGTCTCCAGGTTTCAAGGTCTTGAGAACGGTGTCAATCGCCGCGAGTCCCGATGCAAAGGCCAACCCGTGGGTTCCGCCTTCCAGCTCCGCAAACGCTGTTTCAAGCGCGGCTCGGGTCGGGTTATGGCTGCGCGAGTATTCCCATCCCTTGTGCACACCAACGGCTTCTTGCACATAGGTGGATGTCTGGAAAATGGGGGTCATGATGGCCCCTGTCGATGGATCCGGCTCAACCCCAGCATGCACCGCACGTGTGCCTTTGCCCAATTTTTTCAAGTCTTTCATGGTGTTCCAAAGTTACGTTCCTTTCGCCGGGTTCGAACGAGCCAACTGGGCAAGACGAGCGCCCCTGCGACGAGGTAGATGAAGTAGGTGAAGGTTCGCCAAATCAGGACCACTGCCACGATGTAGGCCAGTCCGGTCAAATCTCCAAGGAAAGCGGGCAGTCCGAGTTCAGCGGCGCCTGAAGACCCTGGGGTGGGGCTAATGGTAAGCACCAGCCAGAGCATCAGTTGGCGGGCCATGACTGCTGCGTGATCCAATGAGGGGTAGAAAATCATGAGGACCATATTTAGCGTAGCAAACCGCGCTGTCCAGCTCGAACACGTAGCCACAAATCCGCCCACCCAATACCTCCAGGAGGCAGATCGGATGTTGCGGGAAGCCTCCAACAGGTCACTTGACCAGGCGTCGATGCGATCGCTCCAGCGACGAAGGAGCCAAGTGCTTCGGGCCCATTGCAGCCCGCGGTAAGTCCCCTGCGGCCGAATGACCAAGCCGAGCAAAATGGTGGTCGTCAATGTGGCTATGAACGCGTAGGCCACCCAAAAGAGCGAGCCCCATGATGCCGATTCCACTCCCTCGGGAAACACGGATTGCCCGCCAAAGCTGGCCAGCAGGAAAACAAGCGGCACCGCAATCAAGTAAAAGGCCTCGTCCATCAACGCGGTCGCGAAAACCGTTGCCAAGCTCTTGCCCCACCGCAGGCCGTCGCGTTTCAAGATGACCACGGCTACGGCTGAACCACCAACAACACTTGGGGTGAGCGCAGAAGAAAGCTCCCACAGCAGGATGTTTTCAGTGGCTTGCCGCCAAGAAAACGACCGAAAAGAGAGAATGCGCAGACGAACGATGTAGCCGATGTCCCGGAGGAGCACACAGGCGATGACGCCCAGCAAGGCCCAGGTGGAACGCCGGGACCATTCAAATTGTTGGAGCAGAGACCACGAGGTGGTGGCTTCTCCCGTCTGCGGGTCGCTCACCTCGTGATGCGCACCAAACCACACCACAGCCCCAGCAGCAACCGTACCGATGAGCAAGGGAGCAATCCATTGGGTCCACTTGAAGGGTGCGCCTTCCGCCATGCCCACAAGTTACCTCACACTCAAGCGTAGGCGTGGCTGCCTTCGGAACAATTTTGACACATCTCTAAGCCGGAGCGGTTGGAGAAAATCTGCGCGCGAAACGCCTCGTATTCTGGACTGAACCAGATGTCCTCAAACGCCTTTTCCCCGACCGAGCCCATGGTGTGGTGTGCGTCCTTGTCGAAGCAGCAGGGGACCACCTTGCCGTCCCACGTCATGACGCAGCCGTGCCACATGCGCCAGCATTCGTCCGCCAGGGGATTGCGCAAAAACCACTCCCCATTGGGGTTGCGGTCGTAGCGCCGCAGTTCCGGTGACTCAGTCAGGAGGGGGTGGCCGTCTTCGGGTTGGTCGATTTGAGCGGTTTTGATGACCACCTCATCCACACCGATACGTTGCGCGTGCTGTTTGATGGTGTCGACTTCGTGCTCGTTGGGTCCCACCACCAAAAACTGCCACACCAAGTGAGGCCCACGGCCGCCATTGGCGCGGCGCGCTTCCACCATGTTGCGGGTGCCTTCGAGCACCTTGTCCAGTTGCCCACCGACCCGGTAGGATGCATACGTGTCCTGGGTCATGCCGTCGATGCTGATGATCAAGCGGCTGAGGCCAGATTGCACGATTTCGGCGCAGCGTTCAGGACGCAGGAAATGCGCGTTCGTGGACGTCGAAGTGTACAGCCCGTGGGCCGCACCGATCCGCACCAATTCGTTCATGTCCGGGTGGAGGTAGGGCTCGCCTTGGAAGTACAAATTCAAGTACACCAGGTGTTGTCCGATTTCATCCAGTACGCGTTTCAAGGTGCCAACTTCGAGCATGCCCGTTGGTCGGGTGAACGACCGCAAGCCCGATGGACACTCTGGACACCGCAGGTTGCAGGAGGTGGTGGGTTCCACGCTCAGGCTCATCGGCCAGGCGGACTGGGCTGTGGCGAGGCCGCGCTTGTTGCGGCTGTACCCCTGGTAGGCCCGAACGGCATTGGCCAGCCGTTGCCGGTCGAGGGGCCGGAGTCGATTCCATCGATCGCGAAAAGCTGCGCGGGTATTGCTCCATCCAAGGGCCATACTCAAAGATAGTTCGGTTCGCCGTTCTCGATTAATTTCGTGACATGATTGCACTGGGTGACACGTTGATTTCTGAGGATGTTTTTGACACCCTGTTCGCGTGCGATTTAAAAGCATGCAAAGGAGCGTGCTGCGTCGAAGGAGAAAGCGGTGCGCCGCTGACGGAAGAAGAAGTGGAGCGATTGGAGGAGGCGTTCGAGGTGGTCAAAGGCCAATTGCGTCCCGAGGCCTTAGCTGTCATCGATGAGGTGGGGTTGTTCGAAGTGGACCAAGATGGTGAGTATGTGACGCCCATCATCAACGGCCGCGAATGTGTGTACGCCACATTTGACGCCGACGGCACGGCCAAGTGCGCGTTCGAAGCGGCTTGGCGGGAAGGCAAGTCGGATTGGCCGAAGCCCATTTCCTGCCACTTGTACCCGGTCCGACTCAAAGAATTACAGGACTTCACGGCTTTGAATGTACACCGATGGCCGATCTGTGACGGCGCCCGAACCTGCGGTGCTAAGGCCAACATCACGGTGCTGGATTTTTGCAAAACCGCCTTGATTCGCCGGTTCGGTGAAGCCTGGTACGACGAAGCTCAGCTCATCTGGAAAGCATGGAAAGCGCAGCAAGCCTGAGCATCATGCGTCGGTTCATGGTGTTCACCATAGTCGTGGCAGTCGGATTCTTGTTCGATGGCCTTCGAGCCCAGGATGTAGTGCCGTTGGATGCCTTGAATACGCACAACGATGAAGTGCTGTTGGGGTGGGATGGCAGCGCCTTGTTTTACCGAAGCATCCCACGGTCTTCCGATACGGTGAAAGCAGGAGATTGGTTTTTGTCTCCAGGTCAGGAATATTCAGCTACACCAACGGAAGGTTGGGTGTCTTTCGAACAGGGCCAGCCCATGAACTTGCGCGCTTGGAGCGCCGCTGATTGGCCGGGCATTGGTGAGGTCCAGCACGTGACCATTGACGCAGAACGGGGGGTACTCGTTTTAAGCGCATTGCAACCAACAGGGGATTTCGATTTATTCATGGCTCAGCGGTCGGGCGGCGCTTGGTCCAATCCGCTGCCGCTTTCGGGCTTGAATACGCCGGCGGATGAGGTCTTTCCCAATTTTGACAACGGTGCCTTGCTGTTTGCGTCCAATGGTCACCCGGGCCAAGGAGGATTTGACGTCTACCAATCGGATCGACGCTCGCACTATGCCGAATGCACGGGGCTGGAGGAAGGCGTAAATACCGCTGGCGACGAGTTGGCTGCGGTTCCAGCAGGCGTTCATGCGGACCATGGCTACTACGTTTCAGCTGTTCGCATGGGCGGAGGAGGTGTGGATTTGTATTGGGTAGGGGCCATGGCCAAAGAGGGCAATGAGCGGATGAAAGAATTGGCTGTGGAGGTCGTGTACCGTCGGTCTCCGGTTGAGGCTGCGCTGTTCGAGATTCACGACCGGGCTGGAGCGTTGGTGTTGCGGCAGCCCACGGATGCGCAAGGCCGATTGGTCTTGGGCGCTTTGGCCTTGGATGCGGCGTTGGAGGTGCAGGTGAGCATGGAGTCGGGGAGGGCCATTCCAGACGGTGCCATCTGCCATGTGTACGAGCGGTGTGGCCGGGCGGATTGTGGCGAACCCCATTGGCCCGGATGGAAACGTGTGCGCAGTTATCGCATTGAAGGCGGGGCGGCGTTTGTGTTTGATTTGCTGCCGTTGGACGCTCTTGAACGTTGGCCGCGGCCGTCGGGTCAGGATGCCGCCCGTTGGCGGGGCGACGTGCCCACGTGCCGGGTAAAATTCGCCACCGCCGAATTCACTTTGTCGGGAACTGCAGAACGGCAGTTGGAACGTTGGCTTGGCGAATTGAATTGGGCCACGCAAGGGGGGTATTTTGAAGTGCACGGGTTTACCGATGCGCAAGGTGAAGTGGTGCGCAACCAAGTGCTGAGCGAGCAGCGGGCCGAGGAAACAGCCCGTGTGTTGGAACGGGCGGGCGTCGCACCTTCCCGCATTCATTGGAGTGGTCACGGTGTGGCCAGCGAAGGAGCCGATGAAGCCGATCGGCGCCGGGTGGAGGTGCGATGGTTGGCAGCTGCGGATTGACCCCTTACATTTCCACGAACAAGGACCATTCGCGGCAAGTGAATTCGTACTTTTGCGCCCATGTTGGTTACCCTAATGCGATCGAAGCTGCACCGGTTGACGGTGACGCAAGCGAATTTGAACTACATCGGTTCCATCACATTGGATCCTGATTTGCTGGATGCTGCAGGATTGTATGAAGGGGAAAAGGTGCAAATCGTCAACATCAACAACGGCGAACGGTTCGAGACCTACACCATTGTCGGGGAACGCGGTTCTGGCCAGGTGGGCCTCAATGGACCCGCGGCGCGCAGGGTGCAGGTGGGCGACATCATCATTGTTATCGCTTATGGCCACATGACGCCGGAGGAAGCGGCTGTCCATAAGCCGACCTTGGTCTTTCCCGATACCGAAACCAATCGCCTCATCTCGTAATTTGCGAGCATGAAGGCCAAGCAAGTCCTTACCTACGTAGTATCCCTCGGCATCGGGGTGGTGTTGTTTTACGGGGCGTTCTCGTTCATTGACGACAAAGAAGCGCTCTGGGAAACCATGCGTTCAGTGCGTTGGGAGGGGATTGCTGCTTCGTTTGTTATGGGGTACTTGGCCATCGTCAGCCGCGGCTTGCGGTGGGGTATTTTGCTCGAACCGCTGGGCCGAAAGGCAGGCAAGGCCCGAAGTGTACACGCTGTGGCCTTTGCATACTTTGCCAACACGTTTGTGCCGCGCAGCGGCGAACTGGCGCGGTGTGCTGCCCTTAATCAGACCGATGACATTCCGGTGGATGAGTTGTTTGGTACGGTGATCAGCGAACGTGTGATTGACTTTGCCTTCCTCATGGTGTTGACCGCAGCGGCCGTGTTGGGGAATTTGCCGGCGTTTATCCAACTGCTCGACGGCGCTGTGCTGCCAGATTTGAGCAAGCTCATCGCCTTGGGCGCCATCGCTTTGGGGTTGGTGGGCATCGGGGTGTGGAAACGAAAAGCGCTCATGGCCTTGCCGTTTGCGCAGCGCATTGCGCAGTTTTTGGCCGGGGTGTGGAATGGGCTCAACAGCATCCGCCACATGAAGCAGAAAGGACGCTTCATGGCCCATACCTTCTTCATTTGGTTCATGTACTTCTTCATGGCCTGGGTGATTTTCAAGTCTTTTGATGAGGTGCAGGACATCACGGTTTTGCAGGCTTTGTTCATCATGGTCGCCGGCGGATTTGGCATGGTCATCCCGGCTCCGGGCGGGGTTGGTTCCTACCAATGGGCGGTTATGTCGGGTTTCATGGCCCTGGGCTTTGGAAAGGCGCTCGGCCTCGCCGTGGCAAACATCATTTGGTTTACCCAGACGGCTATGATCGTCACCATGGGTGGCATCGCGTACATCTACCTGTTGGTGTACCGCTTGAGAAAAGACCGCACATGACGCCTCAAGAACAAGCACTCATTGACGGTTGGCGGGCTTCTGGTGAAACCATCGTTTTCACCAACGGGGTCTTTGACATCTTGCATGCCGGGCATGTGACCTACCTGCAAGCAGCAAAAGCCTTGGGCGGCAAATTGGTGGTCGGTTTGAATTCGGATGCGAGCGTGCGGATGTTAGGCAAAGGCCCGGAACGCCCTATCAACGAGGCAGTTGACCGCAAAACCGTGCTCGAAGCCTTGCAGGCCGTGGATGCAGTCATCGTTTTCGAAACGGAAACACCGGCGGACCTGATTGCAGCGGTGCAGCCCGATGTCCTAGTCAAAGGGGGGGATTACAACCCGGAGGCGAGCAAAGGTGAAAACGGCTTCATTGTCGGCTCCGAAGCGGTGCGTGAACGCGGCGGACGGGTGGAGGTGATTCCCTTGGTACCGGGCCGGTCCACAACGAACATCATCAAAAAAAGCCGATCGCATTGACCGGCTTTTTTCGTTGAGGCTGCAAGGGAATCAAACGTCTTCCTCTTCCATGAATTTCGTCGTGAAATCCCCGCTGCGGAAGCGGTCGTGGCGCATGAGGCGCTGGTGGAATGGGATGGTCGTTTTGATGCCTTCAATGACGTACTCGTCCAAGGCCCGTTGCATTTTCAAAATGGCTTCCTC
>CALKYI010000425.1 GCA_938003665.1 uncultured Flavobacteriales bacterium | reverse complement strand
CAGAAATGCGCACCGTACCGCCCGCTCCCGAAGTCACATGCAAAGGCAAAGAAGGCGTAGTAACCGCACTTCCCGCGGATTGAATGCTGAGTTTCTGTCCGGTTTCAGCAACGGTCCATGCATTGAGTTCACCTGATGAGGGATCACCATAGAAGACCGCATCTTCATTCTCGTTGAAGGCGATGGTTGCTTCCGCGTCAAATTGGATGAAAGCCTTGGACCATTGGTTGGCCGCCTCGTTGGCTATGTGCACACCGATGGAACCTTCGAACGTTTCGGGCAACTCTCGGATAAAGGTATTCGACCCGACGACTTTGTCCGTTTCTTGGAAGGTGAGGGTCTTGTTCGCACTCACTTTCACCCAGAAGGACTGACCTACGTCTAGGGTATCTGAGCCTCCTACACCGTTCTCGTTGACGGTGGTGTAGCCGCCGTCTCCGGTGTTGTCGTAGATGTAAAATGCCTCGACGCCGTCAACGCGGGAAATGACCTGTGCCAGGTCGACCGCAGAGGGGTACGGATTGGAAACTAGGTTCCAGCCATCTACGGTGCTGTTGCTTTGGTTCGGGTCATCCGTAAATGTCAAGTCGATGTCCACGTCGCCAATCTGAAAGGATCCCGTCACGCTGATGAGGGCGTCTTGGTTTTGCGGAATCAACGCCATGTAGCCCGATCCCGGGGTCAATACGGTGGTGCCGTCCCACAGGTAGCTCCACCCCGCTCCGAGGCTACCGTAGTTGCTTTCCTCGTACTTGAAAATGAGCATGCTGGGGTTGGCATCTGTCCAATCGGAAACGGTGGTACCGGTGACATAAGCCCCGATGTTTACCCACGTCGATCCGTCTGAATCGGCTGGGATGTAGCGCTGGAAAGTGAACTCTTGGGAGGTGCCATCGGCGAAATTCGATGCCTCGCAAGGGCCAATAGCGGCGGTACCCCCCGCTGCACTCGACTCGAACGAGATGCTTGAGGCGTTGACATCGTCCAGCTTAATTTCGTCGTTGGGTTGCGTACCACCGAAGGTGACTGCACCTCCTGGCTTCATGCGCACATGCCCCGAAACCGTCGTCCGGCTGTTTAAAATCTCCCAGTTCTTCAGTTGCACCTTTGTGCTCGCTGGATCGCCGTAGTTGTTGGCATCGAGCACTTGCGTAGCCATTGAAGCCATCGACAATGTGCCTTGGCCACCGTCAAAAGTGGATGCATCGCCAAGGGTGATACTACCATTTACAGCCAATTCTCGACCCATGCCATCACACGCATTGAACGTACCGGTCGCTACGGTGATGTTGTTGCATGACACTCCGTCCATGACATCAACGGTAAGGTCTATGCCATTATTGACCTCTATGTTTAACGTGGGTGCTCCGGCGGTAATTTCGTTACCGAGCACTGCTCCCGGCCCGCTAGCGCGGGCATTCCCACCCACTGAAGTTTGCAAGGTTATGAAGCCGTTGGGATCAAAGTCTAATGCATCGTAAGCGGCCGCATTTTCCGAACCAGTATTTTCCGCTGCATTCGTGCTTTGATAATTCGGAGTGTTGCCATCAGATGCTGAGAAAGAAGTAGCCTCCGCAATTGTATTCGAAACCAATTCACCATTGGTGAGTGCGAAGGGCGCAGCCTCACCACCGCCCGCGTATGCCCATTGTGAAGAAAAAGCAAACAATGAAGCCTCGTAACTGAAATTTGGGTCCATGCTTGCACCCCACGCATCGCCTTCAATGAGTGTTCCACTACCTGTGTTTACGTCAGCGTAACCCTCAACGTCAAGGT
The DNA here is from genome assembly GCA_938003665.1 of uncultured Flavobacteriales bacterium. Taxonomy (GTDB): domain Bacteria; phylum Bacteroidota; class Bacteroidia; order Flavobacteriales_D; family Sanyastnellaceae; genus UA16. The sequence continues at coordinate 640 of CALKYI010000425.1, read as the reverse complement.
TAAAACCTACACAATTTAAATGCCTACAAGCGCTTCCATTACCGGGACTGTCTGCACCGCTTATTTGCCAGTCTTTATCAGGCTGAAAAATCCACATGAAGAAAGCGTCGAAATAAGTAAATGCAGTTGACACAGAACCCAAGCGAGTCCATGTGACACATTGTTGTCCACCCTCAAGACTCAGATTATTACCGGCGGATGAACGCTTGATAGGTGACTCTTCGCCATCAATCTTCGCAATTCCTGATGACCCTACAGATGAATCATCATATGAATAGATATCAAAAAGAATGACCTCTGTACCGGCACTAACTCCACCTGAAGGAGCAGTCCATTCGTAAGCTGACTCCGTGAATCCATTCGTAATCCAGTTCGTACCATTCCAAGCAAGGGTGGAGGTTAAAACCAGTTTTGTCCCTGCAACTACATCTACCAAAAGTGTGAACCCGACATAAGAGGATGTCAAATCCCCAAAGTCGTCAGCGGCATAGGAGAAATACACATCACCGGGTGAAAGGACTGTACCCGTATAGAGCGGATTGTCATCGGAATTGTTGCTGACGTACCCCGTTGGCTGCGAACATGTAGTTTGTGACGCTGCTGGATCGCCTAATCCGTCTCCGTCCGCGTCTTCATACCA
>CALKYI010000424.1 GCA_938003665.1 uncultured Flavobacteriales bacterium | reverse complement strand
GGCATCACCGTCGCTCTCAGTGGATTGGGCGGCGACGAGTTGTTTGCCGGTTACCCGGTGTTCCAACGCACACAGGCGCTTTGGGACCAACGTTGGCTCGGATCGTGGCCAAAGGGATTGCGCAAGTTGGCAGGTCAAGCGTATGCCACTTACAAAAATGACATCACTGCCTACAAGAAGGCGGAGGCATTGGCAGGCGATTATTTTGACCTGCTCCACACCTATCCGTTGTCACGGCAAGTGTTCTTGGAACGGGACATACGGCAGCTGGCCCCGGGCCTATCCGCCCACCCGAATGCGGTGTACAATTACCTCCTCGACGAACTCGGCCCCAATAGCCGAGGGGAGCAGCTTCCTCGCTTGGGCCAGGTGAGCGTCGCCGAGATGGGTACCTACATGCAGCACACCCTGTTGCGCGATACGGACCAAATGTCCATGGCCCACGCGCTGGAGGTTCGGGTTCCGTTTTTGGACCACCGGGTGGTCGCTGCAGCGCTGAGTGTTTCCGACCAAGACAAATGGCCGCACACCCCCAAGCAATTATTGACCGACGCTTTGCCGGACTTGCTCCCACGGGAAGTCATCGACCGGCCGAAAATGGGCTTTACCCTTCCGTGGGAGGTATGGATGCGCACGGCCTTGAAGCCCATGTGCGAGGAGGGGCTGGAGGTTTTGGCCAATATGGAAGCGTTCGCTGCCTCGGAAATTCAAGCCATCTGGACGGCGTTCATGGAAGGCAGTCCGCGGTGGTCGTTTTCGCGGGTGTGGTCGTTGGTGGTGTTGGGGCATTGGATGAAAACGCATCAAATTGCCTGAGGTGAAGCGAAGGATTCTCATTTCTGTAGACTGGTTTCCACCGGCATTTCGAGCGGGTGGACCGATCCGCAGTGCGTTCAATTTGGCGGCCTTTTTGAGTGCCAATTGCGACGTGTGGGTAATGACTTCCAACAAGGATCTGGGCGCAGACGAAAGCCTCGATGTGCCGGTCGACGTTTGGACGGATGTACCAGTAGGGTCGAATACCGTGCGCGTGCGTTACAATTCCGCGGTCAACGCGGCAACCTGGGACCGCGTGCTCCAAGAAGTTCGTCCGGATGCGTTGCACTTGAACAGCCTGTTTTCACAGGACTACACTTTGTTGCCTTTGCGCCGGTTGCGCAACAAGCTTCACGTGCGGGTGGTGCTGGCGCCCCGGGGGATGTTGGGCCAGGCAGCCTTGTCCATCAAGCCTTTCAAGAAGCGGGCGTTTTTGGCCTTGGCGCGTGGAATGGGGTGGATGGACCGAGTGCTTTGGCATGCGTCGACGGACCAAGAGGCGTTCGAAGTGCGTTGCGCGTTTCCGCGCGCTCGGGTGCAAGTGGCTCAAAACCTGCCGTCTCCGATGCCGGATGATAACCCGGAGCGGCCCACCGATGCATGGCATATCGCTGTGGTTGGACGCGTTCACCGTGTAAAGAATCTGCACTTCGGGTTGCAGGCGTTGCTGCGCTCGGAGCCTGGCCGTCGCATCCGGGTGGACTTCATTGGGCCCGTTGAAGATGCTGGGTACAAGGAGGAATTGGAGCAATTGGCGCGAACGAATCCAGGCGTGGAAGTGGCATTTCTCGGAGGAGTGCCGCCATCGGAGTTGACTCAGCACTTTCACGGTGCGCATTAATTGC
>CALKYI010000423.1 GCA_938003665.1 uncultured Flavobacteriales bacterium | reverse complement strand
CCATTAAACGGATACCACGCCACCAACCCTTCGGTCGGCACGTATTCAGGAACTTGGGCGTGGGCCACGGAGGTCACCATCCCAAAAAGGAGGAGAAACAAGCGATTCATTTGGATAACAGTTTGCAGCAAATTACGAATAAAACCGTGTTTTGTTCGACGAAACCTCGGATTGAGTCGCTGGAAGAGTCTTGCTTCGAAAAGGTTGCCCCTCGTCGCAACCCCACGCATCCGCCGCCCGTAGACAGACAATGCGTATTTCTATACCTACCTATGCTGCCTACGAGCAGTCAGTTCACCGTGTGTTTGGACCGTATTTCGCGAAGCTCGATGAGCGGATCGAAACGCGGTGGGGGCATTTCCGTCGATTCCTTGACAATGCCCAAGCCGAAACGACCCGAGCGCGCAAGGCCATGTGGAAGAACCTTTCCAAAGGCCAACGCTGGCATGCCAAACGTTTGCAGCGTACCCAGGTGTTCTGCTTTGCGCTCATCCCCGTGAGCTACATCGCGTTCATCGCATTGTTTGTCTTCGCCGTTGGCGCAGTCGTGAATTGGGCCATCTGATCCCAGGACTGACGTACTGCGGCGCAAGCCAATCAATTGAAGAAGCACCTCGCAAGGGGTGCTTTTTTGTTTATTTTTCTTCCATGATTTCGACGACAAAACTGGGAGAGTCCATGGGGTGGACCTCAAAAGAAACGTTCACCCAACTCGTGGAATGGGGACTCATCAAAAAAGTGGATGGGGAGTGGACTCCTACCGATCGCGGCACAGCGGAAGGAGCGAAGATGGTCGATCACCCTCAGTACGGACCGCAATTGCGTTGGAATCCCAAAACCGACCTTCGCAAAGTGGCAGCCAAAGCAGCCAAGGACCTCCTGAGTGCAACGAGCATCGGCGAGCATTTCAATGTCTCCAATCAAAAAGTAAACAAAGTCCTGGCGGAGCTAGGATGGGTTGAGCAGGACGTTGAAGGTTGGATTGTAACGAAGCTTGGTCGATCGAAAGGCGGCATCAACTTGGAGGCTAGCAGCGGGAAGATGTATGCCAAATGGGGTACTCAGATCCTTGAAGACCCGGGCATCCTCGGATGGTTCAAACCGAAGGTCGAAGAGGAAGTGAGCGTCGAAAAGTCATTGGACGAACCGGATGTTGAGGGCGATAAGGATTCGGATCGAGATCGCTTGAACAAGCGCTATCCTCCGAAGTATTGGGCGCAAGATGGTCACAAGGTCAGGTCGCTCGGGGAGAAGACTATTGATGACTGGCTGTACGTGAATAAAATTGTCCATGCATACGAGAAGACTGTTGTTACCGTGCATGGCAAACTGGTCCCAGATTTCTATATCCCAGCGGGTGTTCGCCAAGGTTCACATGCCGTTTACATCGAGTATTGGGGCATGGAAGGAAAGACCGACTATGACTATTGGCCAAAGGAATTTGCCGATGAGTTTCGAACGTCGGATCTGGCCATCCTGGAAACAGGGCAATCCTTCGCCCGCGGTCAGGACCTGGAAGTGGGA
>CALKYI010000422.1 GCA_938003665.1 uncultured Flavobacteriales bacterium | reverse complement strand
CTTGGTGAATCCTCGCGCTGCGCATGAAAGCCATTGGCCATTGCATGCGCGCACAGCGCAACCGAAAAGCATTGCTGTGGTTGGCGCCGGCCCGGCGGGTCTGAGCGCTGCAACGGAATTGGCAAGAACAGGGCATCAAGTCACCCTGTACGAGAAAAGCGACCAGGTTGGAGGGCAATTCAACATGGCCAAGCGAATTCCGGGGAAAGAGGAGTTCCATGAGACCCTGCGCTATTTCAAGCGTCAGCTTGAGCTGCTTGGTGTCCAGGTCAGATTGAATACAGAAGTCCTAGCGGGAGAGTTGCTTCGTTACGACGAGGTGGTGCTAGCAACGGGTGTCAAACCACGCATTTGGAGTGTGCGAGGTGCTGAAGAAGACCACCGAGTGGTCAGCTACATCGATGTGCTCAAAGGAAACGTGGAGCTGGGTGACACAATTGTTATCATTGGAGCCGGTGGAATCGGATTTGACGTGGCCGAATACTTGGTTCATGATGACCGCCACAACTTCTACGAGACGTGGGGCATCGATACGGAGCTAGAACGGCGGGGCGGATTGAATGCAGCTGAAGATGTGACGTCGAAACGGACCGTTCACATGCTCCAACGTTCCTCCAAAAAGATGGGGAGTGGCTTGGGCAAAACCACTGGTTGGATTCACCGCATGGGCTTGAAAAAGGCCGGTGTACGCATGCACACAGGGGTGTCGTACCAAGCGCTCACACCAGAAGGTCTTCGGTACATTCAAGATGATGAGGAACACGTCCTGGTCGCTGATCATTTTGTCGTGTGCGCAGGCCAAGTGCCTTACCATCCGTTGGCTGAAGACTTAACCATGATGGGAAAACCAGCACATCTCATCGGCGGTGCCCTAAACGCGTCCAAACTCGACGCCCAACGCGCCATCAAAGAAGGCCTTGAGCTCGCCTATTCCATGCTCTAATCCGGCGTCTTGATGTGTGCCGCATGCCACGCTTTCATGCGCGCAACGGACTGCTGACCTTCTGCAACAAACGCTTGCAATGCCCCTGCGTCTTCAGCTGTTGGAGGCAATAAGGGCTTTCCAAATCGAATGTGGATGGGGTTCTTCCGCATGAGTAGACCTCCTTTGGGAAGTGCGGTGCGGGTTCCGTGAATGTGCAACGGTATGATGGCCGCCTGTGATTTCGCTGCCAAATGAAAGGCCCCCTTTTTGAAAGGCAAGAGCTCTCCGTCTTTTGAACGCGTCCCTTCCGGGTACACAATCACAGAGATCCCTCGGTTGAGCGTCTCCAACAATCGGTCTACTGATTGTTTTGCCGCTGTGGGATTTGAACGATCAATGAATACCGTTCCGACCCGTTCGTTCAGCAACCCCAAAATGGGAACTTTACGCACGCTTGCTTTAGACAAGTAGACAATCGGATGTGGTATGGAAGCGGCGGATGCATTGATGTCCAACTGGCTGCAATGATTCGCAATGAAGATGGCCGTGCTCGGCCACTGGTCCGCATAGGCACGGGCAACGGTACTCGGAACCTCGCCCTTGCAACAACAGCAGCTCGCCCAGACCGCGAGTTGCATCAATGGTGCCGAGTTTTTCCATCCGGTAGATTTCGTAGT
>CALKYI010000421.1 GCA_938003665.1 uncultured Flavobacteriales bacterium | reverse complement strand
GCCAGCATCCGCGGGGGATGTTATTGAACGATGAGTTGTTGTGTGTGACGCGTGCCATTTGCCTCGGTCATTTCAACAATGTAGAGGCCTGATGTCAGCACAGGAAGGTTCAACTGAACCAATCCAACCACCTGCTCATCAATGATTTGTGAACCGGTACCTGCGAAAATCCGAACACGAGTAGCGCGCTCTGTTACAATCGTCAGGGGTTGTCCTGATGCCAATGGATTCGGATAAACCTCAACGGCCTTGGCAGGCGCTTCAGCCACGCCGTTGGCAATGGTTCCGGCTTCGAGCAATCCGAAGGTGATTTCGCCGGTAGCAGAACCACCGTAGCCGGTGAAGACCAGGCGCCATACGTCGCCATATTAATCCGCAACGAAGTAGCAACGCTCCGCTTCGATGGAATAGCCCTGTCCAGGAACGAATGTCTTCCAGTCGTGACCGATCGCGTTGGTCTCAAACGAGAAGGAATCAAAGCTGTACGAACCGTCCAAGAACGGGTCTGCCAAGCCTTCTGTTTGTTGAACGGTCACGTTGGGGTGAATCAGCCCACCGGTGACTGGGTAGTAGGTACCGGGTGCTACTTCGTCTTGGTAGGTGAAGAAGGCGATGTCCCACGGTTCGGCAGGTTCGAGGTCTTCCACTGTTCCGGTGAGCAGGTTGCAGTAGGCGAACAACTGGCCATCGTAATCGGCTTTGTTGACGCTTACGTTGAAGAAATCCGTGCCGTCGAGGTTGGCAAATTGCAAATCGTAGACGCCGCTGGACAAACTCAGCAACGCGACCTTTTTCCACGTTTCGTCAGGCAACTGAACTAAATACATCACATCGGAAGTGACCACGTGCGTTACCACGTCATAAACACCCCAGCCGAAGTCGAACATGCCGTCGCCGCCTTGGCTGAACGCCCCGAACGACCAATCCGTTTGTTGGTTTCGGTAAGGGTCACCGGGAAGCCAGGTGGTGAGGTCCACGTTATCCCATTCGGCGAGCGAGCCATACGGGTACAGATTGAGGCCGAGGCCACCGTTGATGCGGGCGGTTGCGCCCATCGGACGGACGTCCAAGGCGATGTGCCAATCGGCCAGTGGCACCTGACCCAACTCACCATTGGCGAGGCTGTAAAACGACATGTTGGCGTTGCCCTCACCGAGCACCACCGAATCGTATATGACTTCTTGTGCTTGGGCTGTAGGCGCCGTTGGTAGGCAGAAGCAAGCGAGGATTGAACACGAAAGAAAAGCGTAAAATGGACGCATGGGTGTGAAATTTTTGGCAAATCTCACGCCCTTTTTTCAAGCAGTCTACACGGCCCGTGTCACGAGTTTGTCACACGAGAGCGAATGGCTGCAAATTGGAATTGAGTGACGCCGAAACGGATATCAGTTGCAATCCAAACCTCCATCGGTGATCGTCCAACTGAATGCATCGATAATGGACTGGCGTTCCGCCGCGCTGGTGCAGTAATTCACCCCGTGCACCCCAAATTCTACTCCATTGTTCAGTGTTTGTTGAGACAAGCTCAAAAGCAGAGCATCATAATTTGTGCGGGTGAAAGCAGTCGACTGCAACATACTTGATGCATGTGTTACCGCTGAAAAATCCCAACCGCTCAGATCCGAGTCAAATAGGCTAGCTCCCTTGAATAGCTCATTCATGTTGGTCGCGCTTCCTACATTCCATGCACTCACGTCTGAATTAAATGAACTTGCTCCAGAAAGCATTCGCACCATGTCCGTCGCTGAGGATGGGTTCCACGAGCTGAGATCACTATTGAAGGCGACTGCATTTTGGAAGGTCTCGCGTAGAGAGGTCACCGACGACACATCCCACGTGCTCACGTCCCCACTGAATGCGGTGGCATTTCGGAACGTCTGCCTCATCGTCGTCACATTGCTCGTGTTCCAGCCAGTAAGATCGCCACCGGTGAACGAACTCGCATTCGAGAACATCTCCTCCATCGTGGTCAAGGAAACCGTATTCCAGCCGCTGACGTTGCCATTGAAAGCCGACGCGTTCAAGAACATGTCATCCATGCGCGTCACATTGGACACATCCCAGCCGCTCAAATCCCCGCCCGTGAACGCCGAGGCCCCACTGAACATTTGGAACATGTTGGTGACGCTTCCGACGTCCCAACTACTTAGGTCGGCATCAAAAGCTGTCGCATTCATGAACATGCCGGCCATGAGGGTGACATTGGCTGTGTTCCACGCACTGAGGTCTTGGTTGAACGTGCTAGCGCCATAGAACATCCCCGTCATTTTGGTGGATGAACTGGTGATCCAAGCGCTCAAATCGCTATTGAACAAAGGGGTATTCTTGAACATGTTGCGCATGTCCGTGACGTTGGACACGTCCCAGCTGCTGACATCACCGTTGAAAGACGTGGCATTCAAAAACAAGTGGTCCATGGCGGTGACCGCTCCTGTGTTCCAACCGGTCAAATCCCCACCTTGGAAGGCAACGGCCCTATTAAACATGTTCGACATGGTCGTGCACGAAGAGGGATCCCATGAGCTGAGATCACCATTGAACGAATCCGTGTTTTTAAACATAGAGCTCATGTCCGTTACTGCACTGACATCCCATCCCGAGAGCGATTGGTTGAATGATTCTGCATTGTCGAACATCTCCTTCATTTTAACCACCGAACCCACATCCCAGTTCGAGATGTCCTGATTGAACGCTGTAGCGTTTTTGAACATGGCTGTGGTGTATTGAACGCTGGAGGTGTTCCAGCCGCTGATATCCGAGTTGAATGCAGACGCAGACGAGAACATCGACCCCATGTTCGTCACGGCGGCGGTATTCCATCCGCTCAGATCTTGATTGAAAACAACGGCATTTCCAAACATCCCGCCCATGTTGGTGGCGTTGGATACGTCCCAATTATTGAGTGATCCATTGAAGTTTCGCGCGTTGTTGAAGACGTTGCGCATATCCGTCACACCATCCACGTCCCAGGTGCTGACATCGCCCGTGAACACGGTGGCTTGCCAAAACATCCCATACATCTTGGTCAATGAAGCGGTGTTCCAACCGCTCAAATCACCGCCTTCGAAAGCCGCTGTTGTCCGGAACATCTCGTTCATGTTGGTGACACTGCCGACGTCCCATGCACTGAGGTCGCCGTTGAATAGATCTGCGTGCTCAAACATGCTCTCCATGTTGGTCACGTTGCCCACGTTCCACGTGCTGATGTCACCGTTGAACCCGTCCGCTTTCCAAAACATCTCTTTCATGCTGGTGACACTGCTGACATCCCAGTTGCTGAGGTCGCCATTGAATCCCGCATTGTTGTTGAACATGCGATCCATGCGCGTCACATTGGACACATCCCAGCTGTTCAAATCCCCTGTGAAGGCATCGGCGTTATTGAACATGTTGTTCATGAAAATCACGTTGCTCACATCCCACGCACTGATGTCCGCGTTGAACCCGGTGTAATTCATGAACAAACTGGACATGTTGGTGACGTTGCTTACGTCCCATTCAGAGATTGGACCGTAGTTCGTTGTGGCGGTCGCCTCGTCGTTGACCCATTCCTCAACTGCTGTGTCGATGTTGTCATTGGTCAATGCCACGTAGGTCGTTAACGAAAGCGTGTCCCCCGTAGACGTCCCACGGGCATTTGTCGCGTACGCTGTGACGTAATACTGCGTTTCGCCTTCCAGCGGAATGCGCAAGGTCGCCGTGTTGTTATTTGCGAGCACCACGGTGCTGTCTGTCGCGTTGGAGAGATCAGCGGATTCGCTCCAACTGAAACCGACTTCGGTGGGCGCGGCTTCGTCGTAGGCAAAAGACGCCGTTACGACTGCAGAACTGCCATGCACGCTGGTCAATGATGCTGTAACGTCAACGACCGTCGACCACGAAATGGTATCGGAGTAAGCCGTTCCAATTGAGTTGGTCGCGGAGGCCGCACCGTAGTAGGTATGTCCTCCCGAATTTTCAAAATAGAGGCGAAGGAGGTCATCCCCAATCGCATCCCCGCCTGTTGCCGAGCTCGACAAGTCCGCGTACGCGCCGTATTCGAATGTGAATGCGGTCAGATTGGACCCTCCGTCGTTGGCGATTACCGCCACCAGAGAATCGGATGTTTCGTTGAAACTAAAGCTGTCAAAAACAGGAATGCCCGGTTGGATGGCCGCGTCCAATTGCTGCTGCAGCGAAAGCACCGAGTCTCTTAGTTCCATGCAGTCATACGTCATGTGAACAGCGCTGCCAACCACTTGACCCGATACGTAAACGGCGTAAGTGGTATCCGTTCCATTTTCGTTGGCAATCCGGTTTTCCAAGTCCCGAATCATGTCCATGAACGCTTGCCAATCGCAATCCATGTAAGCGACCTGTTCAGCACTCAAGGTACCTTGCATCGGATCCGTTAGCAGGTCATGGCCCTGGTACGGAACGCTTGCATCCAAGGTTTGTGAATTGGCCACGTGCACCACCGTACAACAGGCCAGAATCAAGACCAACGAACGAACGCCTGCACGCAGGCATAGCAAAAGTGATATCCATCGCATATATATAATATACGACGAATAATCGATTTCATGTGTCTTAATGTGATATTAATCACCATCAGCCACGCGATTTAATCACAATCAAGCACCGAAGAAAATTGTAAGTAACGCCGAAACGGATATCAGTTGCAATCATTCATTGGAAGGCCCCACTTGGATGTGGAGGTTCTCGTTGGGCACATTCATCCAATACGGCTGTCCAATGAAGGATCGATTCATCAGTCCTATAATTGATGAGTAATCCTCTGACGATGCCGGAAGTTGATTATCAACTCCACCTACAATGACAGACCAACGGTTGTAGTCACCTGGGTTGTTTTCGTCGCCAAAGTCGTAGAGCATTTCGTTGTGATGGCCGCCGACAATCACGTTTCCTTGTCCTCGGTTCACATTCGACCGACCACCGTACGTGTATCCGTCAAAGACTTCGCTTTCCCTACCGCCATAAATGCCATAGCCATCGTAGGAAGCAGCCGTGCTATGTACCAAATTGTTGTTGCCGCCAAAGATGACGGAATGGCTCGCTTCTGCGGTGTTGTTGTACCCACCGGCAACGGTCGATTTCAACCCGGTCGTCGTGCTCAGTTCACCTCCGAGAACGGCATCCCAAGATCCAGCGGCCGTATTCAACGTTCCGCCAGCAACCAAGGAATGCACACCACTCGCGGTATTGTCATTTCCGCCAATGATCGCCGCACTGCTTCCGACAGCGTCA
>CALKYI010000420.1 GCA_938003665.1 uncultured Flavobacteriales bacterium | reverse complement strand
CGAGCATTGAAAAGATCATTCAAGAGGCAGAAGGCCAATTGATTTTGGTCAGCCCTTTCATCAAGTTGGATCATCGTTACCTTGATGAATTGGGGAAATTCTTTGATCGACCCGGGGTAGAGATTACCGTTTTCTTTGGCAAGAGCGATGGCCAATACCACAAGAGTTTTGATGTCGATGCGCTGAAGTTTTTGAAGAGGATGCCCAACATCAAAATCGTTTACGATGAGCGGTTGCATGCTAAGTTTTACGCCAACGAAAAGTGCTCGCTGCTCACGTCCATGAATTTGTACGACTATTCTCAGGACAATAACATCGAGGTTGGTGTGGAGTCTACTCGTGCAGGTTGGATGCAAAGCGAGGGGTTGGACCACGACAGTTATAGTTACTTCGAAACGGCCATCAGCAAGGCCAAGGTTGTATTCGAGCGTGTGCCGAACTTCAAAAAGAAACTGCTGGGACTGACGGAAACGTATGAAGGTTCGGAAACGGTGATTGATGAGATTGTCATTCCCGAACCATCGCCGTCGAAAGTCCGTTCAAACGAAAAGAAAGCTGCGAAGAAAGCCGAAGCTGCCTCGGAAGAAGGTGAACGAATTAAGCGCCCTTTGCAGGCGAAACCCAAAGCCAAGTCACCTCGGAAAGATGATCCCCCGATGGGCTATTGCATTCGCACTGGTGAACCCATTCCATTTGATGTAAAGCGCCCGTTGAGCGATAAGGCGTTCAACTCCTGGTCGCAATTTGGAGATGGTACTTACCCTGAGGCCTATTGCCACTTCTCGGGAGAGGCGTGTGCGGGTGAAACCAGTTACGATCGCCCCATTCTCCGAAAGAATTGGCGCAAGGCAAAGAAGTGGATTAAGTAAAAGTCCAGGCCTCGCTTCCAATTCCCCCATGACCTCCGCCGGCATCGAATTCGAGCTCACGCGCAAACGCGTCAAGAACATCAACCTGCGCATCCACCCGCCCGACGGCCGCGTGACGGTGTCGGCGCCGCTGCGCACGTCGGAAGCGCGCATCGCGGCGTTCGTCGCCGCCAAAGCCGATTGGATCCGCCGCCACCAAGCCCGCATCGCCGCCCAGCCGCCCCGGCCGGAGCTGCGGTACGTGACGGGGGAGGAGCACCGGTTTCTCGGTGCGGTGCATGTATTGGAGATACGGCCTGCTACGGGCCGGGTCGGAGCCGCCGCCGAAGCTGCCGCCGCCCACGAAGCGCCACCCCGCCTCGTCGTCCACGCCCGCGACCCGCACGATGCCGCCGAAGTCCAACGGCACCTCGAACGCCTCCAACGCCGCGAACTCCAGCGCCGCCTCGACGCGCTCGTCCCGGAGTGGGAGGAGCGGCTCGGCGTCCGCACCACCCGCATCCGCATCCGCGCCATGAAACGCAAGTGGGGGGCATGCCGCACGTGCACGGGCGACGTCGTTTTTAACCGCAGCCTCGCCGCGGAACCGCCGCGCGCCATCGAATACGTGGTGCTGCACGAGCTCGCCCACCTGATCGAGCCGTCGCACGGCCCGCGCTTTCAGGCCATCCTCACGGAGCACATGCCGGATTGGCGCGCCGTCGAAACCGCCCTCAACGGCCGGGTGACGACGCGGGGCTAAGCACGCGGTTACGTGCCGTCTTAAAGACGCGGTGAGGTGTCGGTCTGATCTTACGGTTCCGGAAAGTATTTCATCTATACAATGCATCCGTTATGCGGCCGGTGATAATGACGTAATTTGAAAACGAATTGCCTCACTGACCCTGACGCTTCCAGGTGGAACCAAACCCCCGCTGAACTCGAAGCGTGGTACCGCCGCGACGCGGCCGACTTCGCCCAAGCCCTCGATGCCGCCGACGACCACCCGTCCGCTGCCACCTGGCGTGCCCGCCTCGCGGCCGATGCCCGTCCCGTCAACAACCACAGCTTACTTCGCCATCGTGGGGTCGTTGTTGATTGCTTCGTTCTTTTTGTGGCCGTATTGGACCACGGGTGACATGGACATCTGGGCCGTGC
>CALKYI010000419.1 GCA_938003665.1 uncultured Flavobacteriales bacterium | reverse complement strand
GTGGTGCAAGGAGGTGTCGAGACGTCTACGCATCTGTTGAATTTGCCGTTCAACCACATCTATTTCACTGGATCTCCGGCAGTGGGCAAAATTGTGATGAAAGCCGCCGCGCAACACCCATGCAGCGTAACCTTGGAATTGGGAGGGAAATCGCCTGTCGTGGTGGATGACATGAAGTCCATGAAGGACGCAGCGAAAAAGATTGCTTGGGCCAAGTTGTCCAATGCAGGCCAAATCTGCGTGGCACCCGACTACGTGTTCGTGCCCACCCACCGAAAAGATGATTTCGTCAGCGCGGTCAAGCAGTCCATGCTGGAGATGTACCCGGGAGAGATCAACGGAAACAAAGATTTCCAGCGCATCGTGGAGCCCCATCACGCTGAGCGAATTTCGAAGCTGGTGGACGATGCCGTTGCCCGCGGTGCGAAAATGGAGTTGGGAGGAGGTACAGAAACGGACGAGTGCTTGGTACCGCCGACCATTTTGACCGGTGTGGACCCCAATGCTGCTGTTCTAGAGGAAGAGATTTTTGGTCCTGTACTGCCCATCTTGACGTACGACGCATTCGAGGAAGTCGAGCACTTTGTCAATGCCCGACCCACTCCGTTGGCCTTGTATGTTTTCAGCAAGCGCAAGCCTTTCGTCAGTAAAGTGCTCTCGGAAATCCAATCCGGTGGCGCGTGCATCAACAATTGCGTCATCCACGTTTCGAGCAACCACCTGCCTTTTGGCGGTTTGGGCAACAGCGGAATCGGCTCCGGCCACGGCGAATATGGTTTCACCGAGTTTACGCACTTGCGCGGTGTGTACGAACAGCGTTTTGACGGCGCCGGGGCCTTGCTCATGCCTCCATACACAGCGTGGAAAACAAAGTTGATTGACCGGCTCCTCCGCTGGCTGTAATCGCGCAAACCGTGTTTTCTTTGTGAGCATGCTGAATCGCTTGCCCAACTTCATTGCCTTCTTGTGCCTCGTTGCAGTAGCTCCGCTCCACCTCACGGCCCAATCCTTCATTGAACACATCGACCCGCCGTTTTGGTGGGTGGACATGCCGGTGGATACGGTTCAGATCATGGTGCACGGCGACCGCGTCGCGCAGTTGGCGCCAGTAGTGGATTACCCGGGAGTGAGCATTGCCCGTGTAGCCCACGGCGACGGTCCGAATTATGCCTTCATTTACTTGCACATCGGCCCGAACGCCCAGCCCGGCACCCTCGCCATCCAATGGCGGGATGCCACCAACCGCAAAGGCAAAACGGTGGGGCGGACGGCGTTTGAATTGAAGCCACGCGAGGAGCGATCGATTCACGGTTACTCGGCTGCAGACGCCATTTACCTCATCACTCCGGATCGCTTTGCCAATGGCGATCCATCAAATGACGAGGTTGAAGGGTTGAAAGAGGGACTGAATCGCTCCGACGATCACGGACGCCACGGCGGCGACATCGCCGGCATCCGGCAGCACCTGGACTACCTACAAAACATGGGTTTCACGGCCATCTGGCTCAACCCAATTTTGGAAAACGATCAACCCCAATGGTCCTACCACGGGTACGCCACCACGGATTACTACCGAGTCGATCCGCGGTTTGGTACCAACGCCGAGTACAAGGCCCTCGTGGATGCCGCACGTGCGAAAGGCATGAAGGTCATCATGGACATGATCATGAACCACTGCGGATCTGAGCACTGGTGGATGGAGGAGTTGCCCACAGCGGATTGGATCAACAACGGCGGGGAATACACACAGACGACCCACCGACGCACAACGTTGCGCGATCCGTACGTGGCTCAAAAGGACGTTGAAGGCTTCGCTGACGGTTGGTTTGTTGAGGCCATGCCCGATTTGAATCAGCGTCAACCCTTGTTGGCTGATTACTTGATCCAGAACACATTGTGGTGGATTGAATACCTGGGGCTGAGCGGCATTCGCATGGACACATACCCGTACTCGGACGCGGCGTTCATGAGCGATTGGAGCTGCGCGGTCATGAATGCGTATTCGG
>CALKYI010000418.1 GCA_938003665.1 uncultured Flavobacteriales bacterium | reverse complement strand
GTCATGGGCGTGTCCACAGTGGCACTGAGTCCGATGACCACTGCGTGTTTACCGGAAGTTTCAATGCCATATCGCTTGAGCAATTCGATGATGCCCGCAGGGGTGGCGGGTTGGAAGCCTGGAAGCCCCAAGCTCAGTTTGCCCGCATTGATGGGATGGAATCCATCGACGTCTTTATCCGGATGCACAGCCTCAAGGACACGCTGGCTATCCATGTGATCGGGTAGGGGGAGCTGAACAATGAACCCGTCAATTGCAGGATTTGCATTCAGGGCCTCGACTTCTTGAAGAAGTTGCTCCTCTTGGATGTTTTCAGACAATTCCACGAGAGTGCTCTCGAAACCGACGCGTTCACACGCCTTGATCTTGTGGCCAACGTAAGCCCTGCTGGCAGGATTGTCGCCGACAATGATGGCTGCGAGGTGGGGTTTTTTCCCCCCGCTAGCAACCCGTTCGATAACGGCTTCTTTTATCTCATCCTGAATGGCCAGTGAGGTGGCCTTGCCGTCTATGATTTGCATACTCGTCCGGTTTGTTTATCGACCCAATGCAGAGAGGCCCGCCATGCGGCTGCGTTTGCCTCCTTTGCCCTTGGTCATGATGTGCATCATCTTTTTCATGTCTTGGAATTGCTTGAGCAGTCGGTTGACTTGCGCAATATCCGTCCCAGAGCCTTTGGCAATGCGTGCTTTTCGCCGCGCATCGATGATCTCGGGCTTCGCACGCTCAGCGGGGGTCATGGATTGGATGATGCATTCAACTTGCTTGAAGCTGTTGTCGTCCAACTCGATGCCTTTTAGCGCTTTGGACATGCCCGGGATCATGCTCATTAAATCCTTGATGTTGCCCATTTTTTTGAGCTGCTGGATTTGGTTCATGAAATCCTCCAGGTCGAATTTGTTCTTGCGGATTTTGGCCTCAAGTTGAGCAGCTTCCTTTTCGCTGATGACCTGCTGTGCCTTCTCGACCAGGCTCACGACATCCCCCATCCCCAAGATGCGGTCGGCCATTCGCTTTGGATGGAAAGTATCCAATGCGTCCATCTTTTCGCCTACACCGACAAACTTGATGGGTTTTCCAACGACGGAGTGGATGGCCAGCGCAGCACCACCACGGGTGTCCCCGTCCAATTTAGTGAGGACAACTCCGGTAAAATCCAATGCTTCATTGAAAGCTTTGGCGGTGCGTACGGCATCTTGACCGGTCATTGAATCGACCGTGAACAAGATTTCCTGAGGTCTCACAGTGTCGCGTACGGCTTTGATTTCGTCCATCATCACTTCGTCGATGGCCAAACGGCCAGCGGTATCTACAATCATCGCCGAGTGGCCATTGGCTTTGGCATGTGCGAGTGCATTTTGCGCGATAGCGACTGCATCCGTGTTACCTGGTTCGGCATAGACTTCCACGCCTATTGACTCGCCCAATACCTTGAGTTGGTCGACAGCTGCCGGTCGGTGCACATCGCAAGCAACAAGCAAAGGATTCTTCTTGTGCTTGTCGCGGAGGAGCTGTGCAATTTTGCCAGAGTGGGTTGTTTTACCGGCTCCCTGGAGACCGGCCATGAGGACGGTGAATGGATTGCCCGTTGGTTTGAATTCCGCGGCAGCTGATCCCATCAACTCCGTTAACTCGGCGTGGGTGATTTTGATAAGAAGCTGGCCGGGTTTGATGGAGGTGAGGACTTCTTGCCCAAGCGCCTTGTCTTTTACGCGTTGTGTGAACTCCTTAGCAGTCTTGTAATCTACATCGGCATCCAAGAGCGCTTTCCGGACTTCCTTGAGCGTCTCTCCGACGTTGACTTCGGTGATCTGACCGTGCCCTTTAAGCACTTGAAAGGCCTTTTCGAAGCGTTCTTGGAGGTTTTCAAACATCTTTTTTTTTGCGCAAA
>CALKYI010000417.1 GCA_938003665.1 uncultured Flavobacteriales bacterium | reverse complement strand
ACATCATGGAACTGATCGGTTCATCCCCCAACTATGTGCACGGCACCGTACACTATGGCAACGACTACACGCAGCATCAGTTCACCGGCCAGGGCACGGGGATTCCATTTGGCGAAACCTTCTCGGACGAATTCCACGTTTTCTCCATCGACTGGAACGCGCAGGGAATCACGTGGTACTTGGACGATGTGGAGTTCTTCAGCATTGACCAGTCGGTGAGTGGCAGCCAGAACTATCCGTTTGACAATCCGTTCTTCTTCATTTTGAACGTTGCCGTCGGCGGACAGTGGCCCGGCTACCCGGACGAAACCACGGAATTCCCGCAGTACATGGCGGTGGACTACGTGCGGGTCTTCCAGTAACTTCGTTGGCATGAAGATTCATGCCGCCTTTGCCGTCGCGTTGCTCGCCACGGCCTGCACCCACACTGAAGCACCGGTTGAACACTGGAAACGATGTGACGAATCAGCGGCCATTGCCGCCAACGCCGAGCACGAGAATGTGCGGATGCGCTACCAGCTAATTCAATCGAAGTTTCAAGACAAAAATGAGCTCTGGGCGCCGTTTGAACAGGCGTTGAATGCGTTCGGAGAAGACCGGTACGCCGAGCTTGCGCCGCTCGTTCTCGAGCAAGACATCCCCACCCTCCAAGGCCACGTGGCTGCCGGCCGCATGACGTACGAGGACCTGACGACCTTCTACCTTTACCGCATCCGACAGCTTGAGTCTGACTCCAGCGCCACCTTGCATGCGGTTGTTGCGCTGAACCCTGATGCCATCAACGAAGCGCGTGAATGCGATCGCCAGCGGGAAGAGGCCGCGCACCCCATCCACGGCATGCCCATATTGTTGAAAGACAAGATCAACACGGCCAACATGCCAACCACGGCAGGCGCTACCTTGCTGGCCAATCACACGCCTCCAGCCAATGCCTTCATCGTCGACCAGCTCAGCGCCAAAGGCGCATTGATCTTGGGCAAGGTGAACCTCAGCGAGTGGGCGTACTTCTTCTGCGACGATTGCCCCCTCGGGTACAGCGCGGTGGGTGGTCAAACCCTGAATCCCTACGGGCGAGGTGATTTCGAAACGGGAGGCTCCAGTTCCGGCAGCGGAGTCGCTGTCGCCGCCAACTACGCAGCGGCCGCCATTGGCACCGAAACATCCGGGTCCATCCTCTCCCCCTCAAGCATGAATTCCGTGGTCGGACTGAAGCCCACCATCGGGCTCGCCAGCCGAACCGGCATTGTCCCCATCTCCAGCACCCTCGACACCCCCGGCCCCATGACGCGAACGGTCATCGACAACGCCATCGTACTCGACGCGATGGACGGGGAAGACGCAGCCGATGCCATCACGTCCGACGCTCCGCAGCAACGAACCTTCTTTCAAGCCATCGCGACGGGCACGCTGGAAGGGAAACGATTGGGCGCCCTCGCTTCACTGGTGGAGGGCGATTCTTTGTATGCCGCAGCAGTTGAAGCACTGCGCAGAGCAGGCGCCGACATCATCGAAATCACCCCGCCCGAGGTCAGCCTCAACGGTTTCTTATCGGTGTTGAATGGGGACATGATCCGCGACCTCCCCCACTACTTCAACACGGTAGCCGCACCGGAATTTGCCGGAATGGATATCGCCGGTGCCATGGCATTCAACCGTCAAGACAGCGCACTGCACATGCCGTACGGACAAGCCCGCTTTGAAGGCATCGTGGCGGACTCCATTACCGACGGCGGCTTGGACAGCCTCATTGCGGAACTTCATGCAGAGGGCCGACGGTTTTTTGATGAACCGATGGCAGCACACGAACTCGACGCCGTACTCTCCATCAACAACTACCACGCTGCGTATGCCGCCGTGGCCTACTATCCGGGACTCACGGTGCCCATGGGGTACTACGCTAACGGTGAACCCGCCGGCCTGACCTTCTTTGCGCCCAGCCACGAGGAAGAGCGGCTGCTGGGGTTAGCTACTGCCTACGAGGCCGCAACCAAGCAACGCCGAGCCCCGTCACAACCATAAAAAATCCCCGCCTCCACAACGGAAGACGGGGACTGAAATACAAATGAGTCCAGTTAGGCGTTGGTGCCTGCTGGGATGCGGTCGGTGGTCATCAAGAAAACCCCTACCAACGGGAGCACGGCGAGAATGCCGTGGTAAGCAGCTGCAATGCTTTTGGTGGTTTCGGTTAACTCCAAGCTCGCCGGCATCGCCTGAACGAGGAGTACGCCAAACAGATTAACCGCGCTGAGCGACAAAAAGACTTTGACGCCAAATGACTTGAACACCTTGGTGCCATCGTAATTCAAGCGATTCGGGAAGGCCAACACAGCCTGCACCGCCCAGAGGAAAGCGTACGCTAGGTGAGCCACCTCACCCGTCGCGTTGTAGGTCATGATTTCGTTGGGAACAACGATGAGGGCGTACAGGAAATAGCCCGTGAGAAAAAACATGCGGTTCTTGCGGATGACACCGAACAGCGCCAACGCTGTCGGGATGCCCGCGACAATCACTAATGGATCCATGATGTAAAGAATTAAGGGTTAGATGAACGCAACTTAACCCAGCGTGCAATGTGATTCACATCACATCAGCTCATCTATGAACGATGGGGATGTGCAAAACGCTTCAGGTGTCCGCCTTTCCCGGGCGGTGGCGCTCGTTGTGAAGGCGGCGGCGGGATGTCATTTGCTCCAATTCCTCCCCCCATTCGTTCAAATCCTCCGGGTCGTTCGGATTGAATTGCGGGGGACGCTTGGCGTGTACATTTTTCAAATCGCGTTTGCGGCCCATGCACTCCCAACACCCACCATCATCGCTATGTTCAAGCCCATCGTGCTGGAAAATTCGGTACCTTAGAGCATGCATCGTATTCAACCCATGCTTCTCGCGCTTGTCCTCTTCAGTTGGGCGTTTCCGGCTATTTCAAACGGCCAGAGCATAAACCACTGGGAGGCGGTCATCGAGGACGGTTCCATCTGGCGTTACTGGGTGCCTACTGCAGAACCGCCTGCCGCTTGGAAGGAGCCGGGGTTTTATGATGCCGCTTGGGCCATGGGGCCATCGGGATTCGGCTACTCCGACGGAGACGACGCCACGACCGTACCCACCACCCCCTCCCTGTACCTCCGGCGTACATTCGATATCGAAAATTTAGAGCAGTGGCTCGACGCCCAGTTCTTCATGGATTACGATGACGGCTTTGTCGCCTACCTCAACGGCGTTGAGATTGCACGGGGCAACACCGGTCTTCCGGGTGAGTTCGTGGCGTGGAACCAAGCCCTGGCCACCGACCACGAGGCAGTCCTGTACCAAGGCGGCGTGCCGGATGCGTATGCTGTGGATTTGAGTTTGTTGCAAAACGGGCTCAACACCTTGGCCATCCAATTGCACAACGTCAGCCTGAGTTCCTCTGATTTAACCGGACGCCCGTTTCTGTTCGCAGGAGCGCCGGAAGAAGGGCTCGGTTTCGGGAGCGCCCCCGATTGGCTCGATCCCTCGTTTGGGGAAATGCACCCGGTGACGTTTGAAGTCAATATGGCCAATGAAACGGTCTCACCCGAGGGTGTATACGTAGCGGGCGGCGCCTATTTTGGAATTCCCGGAGACCACCCCATGTCCGACGCTGATGGGGATGGGATTTGGACCGTGACCATTGATGTGCCCCAAGGATTTACGGGGTACTACATTTTTCTGAATGGCAACTGCAGCAACTGGAGTTGCAAGGAAAACCTCGCCGGTCTGCCCTGCGCGCACCCCGAGAATTACAACGATCGCATCCTCGAAAACATCACGGGCCCGTACACCGTGAGCACGTGTTTCAATCAATGCACGACCGACGGAACGTGCGTGGCCGTGCTCGGGTGCACCGACCCCGAAGCGCTGAATTACGTTCCCGCTGCAACCGAGGAAGACGGCAGCTGCGTCTATTTTGCTGAGTCCACCCTCCCCATCATCGAAATCACAACGCCAGGCGCTATTCCGGACGATCCGCGCATCATCGGTTCGATGGCAGTAATCAACAATCCCTCCGGATTCAATCAGGTGGGCGATGCACCCACCGACTACGATGGTCAGATTTCCATCGAAATCCGGGGGTCGTCGTCTCAGATGTTTCCAAAGAAATCGTACGCGCTGGAGACCCAAACTGCGGAGGGCGAAAACAACAACGTGCCCCTGCTCGGCATGCCGCAGGAAAACGATTGGATCCTCCACGGGCCCTACACCGATAAAACCCTGATGCGCAACGCCATCGTTTTCGAATTGGGGACGCAGCTCGGACGGTACACGACGCGGAGGCGGTACTGCGAATTGTTCATCAACGGCGACTACCGCGGCGTCTACATGCTCATGGAAAACATCAAGCGCGACGTCAACCGCGTAGACATTGCCACCTTGCTGCCCTCCGACACCGCGGGCAATGAGCTCACCGGGGGGTACATCCTCAAGGTGGACAAGTTCACGGGGGACTTTGGCGGCGGCTGGTCGTCGTCCTATCCCACCGTAGGCGGGGACGAGTTGGTCATTCAATACCACAAACCCGAGGTTGACGAACTGCATCCGCTGCAGCAGGCGTACATCGAGGGCCACATCGCCGCATTCGAGGATGCGCTTGCTGGGCCGGATTTTGCCGACCCGGAACTGGGTTACGCGCCGTACATCGATGTGCTTTCATTCATCGACCTCTACCTCATCAATGAGCTGTCCAAGAACATCGACGGCTACCGACTGAGCACGTATTTCTACAAGGAAAAGGACAGCGACGGCGGCAAAATCGTCATGGGGCCTTGGTGGGATTACAACTTAGCGCTGGGCAATGCGAATTACTGCGATGCCGCGAATACAGAAGGCTTCGAGGTCAATACCGTGTGCGGGAACGACAATCCGTTTTGGTGGGAGCGTTTGCTTGAAGACCCCGACTACCAGGATTTGACCCGCTGCCGGTGGGAAGACTACCGCAGTGGCGCGTGGAGCAACGCCAACATCCACGCCACCATTGATTCGATCGAAATGCTCCTGGCGGAAGCCCAAATTCGCGACCACATCCGCTGGCCAAGGCTTGGCCAATACGTATGGCCCAATGCCTTCATCGGCGCGACCTATGCCGAGGAAATGACGTTCATGCGGGACTGGATCGATGCCCGCCTCGCTTGGCTTGATGCCAGCATTCTGGGGACATGTGCCGCTGGGTGCACCAACCCCTTGGCGTGCAATTACGACCCAAATTCGACGTACGATAACGGGAGTTGTGAAGCATGCGGATGTCCAGGAGACATCAACGGCGACTTCACCGTCAGTGTCATGGACGTCCTGTTGTTGTTGGCCGAATTCGGCTGCGTCGTTGACTGCAGCGCCGACATCGACGAAGACAACACCGTCAGCGTATCCGATCTGCTGTTCCTGCTTTCAAACTATGGCCTCGCCTGCCTGTGAAGCTGAATCGCTCATGAATCACCTCCGCAACAACCGGCCCGTGGCATAGGCCGCAGGAAGGTAGCCGAGCGCATCCACTACCGACAGCCACACAGGCGTACCCAATTTAATGGCGTTGAGGATGCCACCGACGAAAAACCAAATACCCATCGTCCACGCGGGCCACATC
>CALKYI010000416.1 GCA_938003665.1 uncultured Flavobacteriales bacterium | reverse complement strand
GATAGCACGGGCTACGTCATCTTAAGCGCCTTTACCCGAGGCTCATCGTTTGAACTCCGACAAGCCATCCGCTACCTCAAAGACAGCGTGGGGGTCAACCAGCTGGTCCTCGACCTACGCGGCAACGGTGGCGGCCTGTTGCAAGAGTCCATCAGCATCGTGAACCTGTTCGTTGAGAAGGGGCAAGAAGTGGTGAGCACCCGAGGCAAAAAGGAGGAATGGATGAAGTCGTATTCGACCATGGCCACTCCACTGGTGCCGGACCTCCCCGTCGCAGTGCTCATCGACGAGCAGTCGGCCTCGGCCTCCGAAATCGTCTCCGGGACATTGCAGGATCTCGACCGCGCCATTATCGTGGGACAGGAGAGCTTTGGAAAGGGCCTCGTGCAGCAGACCAAGCCCCTCGCCTACGGCACCAAACTCAAGGTGACCGTCGCCAAATACTACACGGCAAGCGGCCGGTGCATCCAACGCTTGGACTACGGCGGCGAACGTGAAGAGGATGGCAGCGCACGGGCGTTTTCGGATTCCACGCGGCAGGTGTTCTACACCCGCAATGGCCGACCCGTCACCGACGGCGCCGGCGTCCAGCCCGATGTCGAAGTCGACGTGCCCTACATGAGTTACGTACTCGAAGGCTTGTACCTCAACGGCATCATTTTTGATTTTGCGAATGCATGGAGCGCCGAGCGTGATAGCATCGGACCCGCAGCGGAGTTCAGCCTGCAAGACGCGGATTGGAAAGCCTTTGTGGACTTTGCCCTGGCGCATGAATCCACGGCGTTTGAATCGCGCACGCTGGATGCGTTTGAGCAACTGGAAACGCGCGCGCGGGAAGAACAGTTTTATGCCTTGGACTCGGCGGCATTTGACGCATTCGGTTCCATTTTTAAACCCAACATCGAACGTGACCTGAATCGGTTCCGCGATGAAATCACGTGGGCACTGGAGGAAGAATTGGTGATGCGGTACCACCTGCAAACCGGAGTCATCGATTGGTCCATCCCGCGCGACAGCACCCTCAACAAAGCCATCGATCTGATGCGCTCCGGCGCACACAAAGCCATATTGGCTGGACCGAAACCGTAATCATGCCTTCCCCCACCATCGGTACGGATGCTCGCGTACAGGGATTGTACGATGCCGCGCTCATGCTCACGGCCATCGCCTTGCCCTTCTCGAATTTCCTCATGAGTCAAGGGGCTTTTCTCCTGGTCATTGCTTGGGGCTTTGACCGGTGGCAAAACGGACCCCTCTTCCGCGGGCGGTCGTGGACATATTGGCAAGCACAACCCGTGCTCTGGGCAGTTTTGGCTTTGTATTCTTGGGAACTGCTCAGCCAGCTTTGGTCCGCGGATTGGGCCTACGGTTGGCGGGCCCTGCGCATCCAGCTTCCGCTCCTCGCCTTCCCGCTCATCCTCACCACCGCTCGGTGGGATCAACGCCTGGGCCTGCGGCGCGTGCAAGCGGCTTTGGCCATCGCCGTCATCGCCGCGTGCGGGAGTTGCCTGTGGATGGGCATGCAAAAATCCGGCGAACTGCAGCCCCGCGATTGGTCCCCATTCATTTCCCATATCCGCTTCTGTTTGATCATCACCTTCGCTTGGGGCTGGTGGCTGATTCGCTACTTCAAAAACCGCGAGTCCATTGCGCTAATTGTCGTGGCATTGATCACGCTGCTGGGTGGGTGGTTCACGTGGAAGGTCGCATCGCTGACCGGAGCCATCCTGTTTCCCCTGACCTTATTAGTCGCCTCGTGGCAATTCCAACGGTTGCGCAAAGCCGTACTGGCATTGTGCGGTGCGGGCGCTGTTGCAGCCGGAGTGGTGGCATGGTGCCTGTTGCCGGTTTACCCGGAAGCGGATGCATTGGAAACTGCAACGCCTCGCGGTGAAGCCTACGTCAACCACCCTGAGCGGTGCTTGCGCGAAAATGGAACCCACGTGTGGGTGCACATCGCATGGAATGAACTCTTTGAAGCGTGGTCGTCACGCAGTGCTGTAGACTTCAATGGTCCAGACGCAAGAAACCAAGAGCTCAAAATGACCTTGATCCGCTTTCTGGCTTCCAAAGGCCTGAAAAAAGACGCCGACGGTGTGCGTGCGTTGAGCGATGAAGAGGTCGGGTGGGTCGAAGCAGGCATCCCGACCATCTTGGAAAAAACCCACCGCGGCCTCCGGCGGCGACTCGATGTCATCCAATTCGAAGTCTGGAATGCACGCGACGGCGGCAATCCCAGTGGGCATTCTTTGGTGCAGCGTTTTGCCTTCCTCGACGCCGCCCGCCACATCTACCAACAGCACCCGGTTTTCGGCGTGGGAATCGGCGACTTGCCATCCAGTTATGATGAAGCGTATCGGGCCCTCGATTCTCCCTTGGACGAGGCATTCCGACTGCGGGCACACAATCAATACGTGACGTTTTTGGTGGCAGGAGGGCCGCTGAACCTCATCCTGTGGTTGGTGCTCCTGGGCGCCCTCGTCCCGCTCAATTCTCGTCACCGGCAACACCCCACATCAGCAGCCGTCTTGTTTCTGGTCGTGATTGCGCTTTCGTGTTTGACCGAGGACACCTTGGAAACCCAAGCCGGTGTGACGTTCGCCGGATTCTTTATCGGCTTATTGGGCCGCCGGCAAATCCCACAGGTCTAAGAACCGGTTCACCACCCCATTCACGTCCACATCCAAGTGACCCGAAGCCGTGCGCTGGGATGTCGCTTCCCATTGGGCCTGCGCGCCCAACGGATGCCAGCGCTCCGGCCACATCGGCGCTTCATCAGCATACAATCCGGTACACGGTACGCCCAAGCCAGCCGCCATGTGCAGCGGTCCGGTGCTCGACGCAATCAACCCGTCGCACGCGGAGATGAGGGAGAGCAGCTGCGGCAAGGACAGCTTACCCGTTGTGTTGACGACATCCTCGTGGGGATGGAGCGCATCATTCAAGGGTTCCCCCTCGGCTGCCGTCCCGGTCCATAAGACCCGGCACCCCGCTTCCAAAAACGCTTCCATAGACGCCACGTACCGTTCCATGGGCCAATTGGTCGCACTGTTGTTGGAACCTGCGTGCAGGATGACGTGCCGGCGGCCGGGCGCAATCCATTCCGCCGCATCCTTCACTTGGTCCGCCACGGTCGACCATGGCTGTGCACGCAGCTCCCCCCATGCTTGCCAGGCTGCTGAATCATCCGGAATGCGCAGGCCCGGTCGGTTAAACCCCGGCGCCGGGTGCATGGAGAGGGCGAGGTCCATGCCGTGCCAGGCTTCGTGCCGGCCCGACGCTTTCCTCGATGCGCTGTTGTGAATGTTCACGAATTGGGCGAACGGCCAGCGGCGTCGAGTACCCACGCGAATGGGAACGCCCGATTGCTGCAGCTGACGCGCGACCGTTGCGTCGGGAAACGCCAAAATCGCAGCATCATACACCGACCAGTCCACGGCACCGGACCCGTCCCACACCACAACTCTGTCGACATTGACCGCGGCTTGTGCCACCGGTGCGGCATAAGACCGGGTCAGGAAATCGACCTGCAGCGCCGGGTTCACCGATTTCAAAAAGCCCGCAATAGGGAGCGTGACTGCCACGTCTCCGATGGCGTCCGTTCGGCAAACGAGGATGCGTTTGATTTCCGCCCGTCCGCAGCGCACGAGCGCCCGTTCCATGCGCTTGCGGTTGCGAATTTTTCGGTACTTCTCAGCCGTTGCAAAGGCACTCCAGCGGGCGATGGTCCAGCCGGTGGAACCATCCCGCCAACCGCCGCGCAAGATGGCATTTTTGAACCACTGGAACCCTGCTTTGATGGGGCGAATAAACGGGCTCGCCAACCACGCCGGACCCCGATACGCCATCGCGGCAATGTCCGAGAAATAACCAATCTGACGGAGGTGATCATCGATCGAATGGTAGGAATAATGCAGGATGTCGCCTTCCAAAAAACCGGCTTTATCGCCGTCCGCCAAGTCCAAGCGATCGTGTGGGTTTTCACCCGTCCATCGGGCATGTCCCGCCTTCCAAAGCCGGAGCTTGGTGTCCGGGTACCAACCGCCGTGACGCACCCATTCACCACAATACGAGGTCAGCCGGTTCATCCGAAAACCGTTTACCGCCGCTGCCGAAGCATCCGCTCGCCACGCGCGAATGGACGCCGCCAGTTCAGGGCTGAGCGCTTCGTCCGCATCCAACGAAAGCAGCCACTCACCCGTCGCTTGGGCTGCGGCCCAATTCTTCTGCTCGATGTGCCCTTCAAAAGCGTGAGTCAGCACCCGAGCTCCCCGCTCTTCAGCCAAGGCAACGGTCCGGTCGGTCGATCCCGAATCCACCACGAGCACCTCATCTGCAATGCCCTCCAGCGAATCCAAGCAACGCGGCAGGTTGTGCTCCTCATTGAAGGCAATAATCACCACTGATAGGGATGGAGAGGGCATGGGAATTGAACGGCTGGCAGGTGCGATTATTTCGCAAGTTACTGCGGACAAACAGGAAGTTTCCAACGAATGCTTGCACCCCCGATTCAAGCCATTAATTTTGTTCGCTATGAATGTACTCTTGTTGGGAAGCGGCGGGCGTGAGCACGCCATTGCATGGAAGCTGAGTCAATCGTCCATGCTGCGGAAATTGCACATTGCTCCGGGCAACGGCGGCATGGAATCCTTGGGGGAAACCGCCGATTTGGACCCCATGGATTTTGCAGCCGTCGAGCGGTACGTACGACGCCATGAAATCGGTTTGTTGGTCGTGGGTGCAGAAGCACCATTGGTCGCCGGCATTGCCGACTATTTTGAGGCTTCTACCAAGACCAACGTCCTGGTCGTGGGGCCCAAAAAAGAGGGGGCCATGCTCGAAGGGAGCAAGGAATTTGCCAAGGCATTCATGCAGCGGCACAACATCCCAACAGCGCGTTACGCAAGCTTTGATCACACCCAGTTGGACGAGGCCATTGCCGCGCTGGATGGATTCCAGCCACCCTATGTCTTGAAAGCCGATGGGCTCGCCGCAGGCAAAGGCGTCATCATCACTTCTTCCAAGGAGGAAGCGGTCCAGACGCTGGAAGAAATGTTGAGCGGCAAGGCGTTCAGCGATGCAGGCCGGAAGGTGGTCATCGAAGAATTTTTGGAAGGCAAGGAGCTCAGCATGTTCGCTGTCACCGACGGCTCGAGCTATCATTTGTTGCCTTCTGCAAAAGATTACAAGCGCATCGGCGAGGGGGACACCGGCCCCAATACGGGCGGAATGGGCGCCATCTCACCGGTTCCCTTTTTGTCGGAAGAATTCCAACAGAAAGCTTTGAACCAGGTCATCATTCCAACCATCAAAGGGCTTGGAAAAGACGGCATCCCGTACAAAGGCGTCATCTTCTTCGGCCTCATCAAAGTGGGCAGCGATCCGTACGTCATCGAATACAACTGCCGACACGGAGACCCGGAAACCGAAGTGGTCCTGCCCCGACTGAAGAGTGATTTGCTCCACCTTTTTGAAAGCCTGTGCAGCGGGTTGCTGTCTGAGTACGACTTGGTCACGGACGAACGCGCGGCAACGACGGTGATCCTTGCGAGCGAGGGCTATCCGGGCAGTTACGAAAAGGGCCGTGAAATCAAAG
>CALKYI010000415.1 GCA_938003665.1 uncultured Flavobacteriales bacterium | reverse complement strand
AGCGTTGACGTGAATGTCAACGGCGCATCGCCTATCACCTACGAACTTTTTGATGCGACCGATTCGACGCTGATTGCCACGCAAGTGGACGACAACGAATTCAACGACTTGTTGGAAGGCGACTATTTCGTGGCCATTGTCGACGGCAACACGTGCCGCGACTCCTCGGATGTATTCACGTTCGTTGAGCCGGCTGAATTGGTCGCGACATGGGAATTGTTGGAAGACAATACATGCCCAGGCGACCTGTCGGGCGTGATTGAAATCGACTTCCAGGGAGGGACGCCGAACTATGACATTGTGGCGTTCTCTGCTACAGGAACTGGATCGGGCGTATTACCGGACCTCAACAACCAGTGGGTTGGTCTGGATTGTGTGAACGGCAATGGCGAGTGGGATTTCGAAATCACCGATGCCAACGGGTGCATGTTGGATACGTCGATTACCATTGCGTGCATCGAACCACTGGTGCTCGAGGCGACGGCCGAAAACATCACGTGCTTCTCGTATGGAGATGGAATCATCGAAGGCTTCATGAGCGGTGGTACAGGCACACTGACCTTGGCGGGTTCTCCAAACCTCGGTACTAACATTTCGGGTGAAGGCACCGTGGACTTCACCGTGACGGACCTGGAAGCCGCTGATTACCTGCTGATCGTTACAGATGCGAACGATTGCCAGGTGGAGACAAATGTCAGCATCGTTGAACCCGACCCGGTGACAATTGAGATCGCGGTGAGCGACCTGCTGTGTGCGGAGACGTGCGACGGGGAGGTGAACATCGCAGCATTCGGCGGTTCCGGTGTATTTGATTACGCGGTAACCGATGCCGACGAAAATGAATACGATGACGAGGATTTGTGCGTGGGAGACTACATCGCCAATGCGATTGACGAAAACGGTTGCGTGGTTCAGGAGGCTTTCCAGGTCATGGCACCGGACTCCATCTTCTTCGACCTGGTGATCGAGGATGTGACGTGCAACGGGGAGGCCAACGGTTCGATTTGCGTCGAGAACGCCACTGGCGGAACAGGCGCTCTGAGTTTCCAAGTGGATCCACCGGCTGGGGCTTTCCAGTTCGATCCCTGCTTTGATGTAGCGGCAGGCACCTACGTGGTGACGGTCATGGATGAGGTGGGATGCGAAGTGAGTTCCGATCCGCAATTGCTCATCGAGCCGGACGCCATCCAACTCATCTTGACCCCGACGGAAATCACCTGCACATCGTATGCCGACGGCATGCTGATGGTGGAGGGCATCGGTGGAACGGGCGCATTGAATCTGGTGGAGCCCGAAGATGGTGCCCTGCCTTACACGCTGGAGAACCTCGACGAAGGTCCCATCGGCGTTACCGTGCAAGACGAAAACGGTTGCCTCATCACGGAAGCCGCAGACATTGTTGAACCGGATTCTTTGCAAGTGGAGTGGTTGTTCTTGGAAGACGTCGTTTGCGGTGGTGATTGCGATGGTACGGCCATCGTGGATTTCAGTGGCGGAACCGGCACGGTGCAGCTGACGCTAAACGGCAACGAGGATTACAACTTTGCGGCGCTCTGCGCAGGGGAGTACACAGCGACCGTCGTAGATGCGAATGGCTGCATGGATTCGACCCAGTTTGAAATCATGGAACCCGATCCGATTGAGGTGCTCATCGACGTCACCAACGTGACGTGCACCGGAATGAACGATGGGGAGGTCAACATCTTCCCGATTGGCGGAACCGGCGACATCAGCTGGGACGTGTTGGAAGAGGGCATTGACTTGTTGAACCTCTACGAGGGGATTTATAATATCACAGCCATCGATTCAACTGGTTGCATTGAAGACACGGCCTTTACGGTGGCTGCGGATGTGGATACCGATATGATCATCAACATGCTCAGTTCTCCGGTTACGTGCTGGAATGAGCAAGACGGAACGGCAACGGCTTCGGTGGTCGGCGGGTTCCAACCCATTGAATACCTCTGGAGCGATGAAGACGCCCAGACGACAGCGACGGCCACGGGCTTGTATGAAGACACGTATTCGGTAGTGGTGACGGACAGCTTGGGATGCACGTTGACCCGCGTAGTCACTGTGGAGCCTACCATTGGCTGCTTCTTCATCGCGGAGGCGATTACGCCCAACGGCGACGGCTATAACGACGAATGGATCGTTGGTGGATTGGAATTCTTCCCCACAGCCGATGTGCGCGTGTTCAACCGATGGGGTCAACAGGTGTTCTACTCGTTGGGGTACCAAGAACGATGGGATGGCCGCTACAACAACGCGCCACTGCCGATGGCCGATTACTATTACGTCATTGAATTTGCCGGTGACAAGGATCCGATCACGGGAACTGTAACCTTGAAATACTAAAGCACCCATGAAGCAATTCATTCTCCCCCTGATTTTTGTGGCCTTGGGCCTCGCTTTGGTAGCCCCTGAGGCACAAGCGCAGCAATTGTTCCGCCGGTCGCAGTTCATGACCAATCCGTTTTTGAGCAATCCGGCCATTGCCGGGACGTTGCCGGAAACGCCCATTACCATGCAGTACCGCAATCAATGGACCGGGTTCGAAGGCGCACCGGAGACCATGACCCTCAGCGGCCACACCGCGTTGCCCAACCGCGTCGGCGTGGGCGGCATCGTCTATTCAGACGACACGGGCGGTGCCATCAAGCGCACGGGTATTGAGTTGGGCGGTTCGTACACCATTGACTTGAACAACTACGACGCGGTGTCATTTGGATTGAGCCTGATGGCCAACCAATGGTCCTTTGACAATGACTTGGACGTGTGGGACGTTGAAGATCCTGCGTTGAACTACGGCATGGAACAATCCGTTTCCATCGACGCGCACTTTGGTCTGATGGTCTTCAGTGAGGCGTATGCTTTTGGATTTGCGATTCCGCACTTGATCCAATCGTCGACAGGCTTGGAAAATTCACCCATTCAAGGCGGATTGGACAACAAACAAGTTCGCCATTTCCGCTTCATGGGTCACTACAAGTACCAGGTCTCTAATGACTTCGTCATTGAGCCTTCAGCGTTGGTCCGCGTTACGGAGCGCACCCCTGCGCAGCTCGATGTGTACCTCCGTGGATGGTACGCTGACATGGCGTGGGTGAGCTTGGGCTTCCGCACCAACGATGCGGTTGTCATGGGCGTGGGAGGGCAGTACGGGCCGTTCGGATTGTCCTACGTGTATGACATCACGAGTACGGCTGCGCGCTACCTCAGCCCGCACTCGCACGAGATCTGCTTAACCTATTTTGTACCGCGTTCTACCGGTTTCCGTTCGAATTCCATGAATTCTCGTCGTATATTAGAACGTAACCGAATTGTGAAATAAGAAGCAATTCCAACGACTGACGTATGAAAAACATGAAGTTGAGCGCTTTGGCGATGCTGTTGGCCCCCGCAATGGTATGGGGTCAGTTTTCCCACATCGAAGTGGATGAAGTAGACAATGGTGGCGTTGTCGCCGGACGCACCTACCGCGTCTACGCGGTCATGGAAAGCGAAGGCGATGTGATAGATGCCATCTTTGGGGAAGCAGGCAAGCCGCTTGAAATTTCATGCGCTAGCGGTTTTTTCCAGCATCCCAAGGGGGGTGGTATGGCTGCAGAGGTGCAGCGTTATGACGTTGAAAACGATGCAACCCTCGCTTACGATTCCTGGGTGACCATCGGTTTGGAGGACAACTACATGAACTCATTGACGGCCTTTCCGCCGGAAACCACGTTTTTTGATGCCTTCGAAAAAGGAGGGACGTTGACCACAGACAACGGTGCATGGTTTGTTTTGCCGGACAAGCGCCAAGCCTTGGCTCCCGCAGATAAGCGCATCCTGATTGCTCAGTTCACCACTACGGGTACCGTCAACGGCCTTATCAACATCCACGGCCGCACCAAGGCCATCCTCGACGCCGAGGGCAATGTGGAAAGCGGAGCGCAGTTGATCCAGGCAGAGGGTATCACCTTTACCTGCGGACGCTAATCGACAATTTTAGGAATTTCACGAACGACCTGCGCAGAATCGCGCGGGACGAATGCTAGTGAAGCGCTATTGATGCAGTAGCGAAGCCCGGTCGGCTCTGGACCATCGCCAAATACGTGCCCCAAGTGCCCATCGCAGGCGCTGCATAGGAGCTCCGTACGTGGGTACCCCAATTTGTAATCGGTGCGCGTGGTGATGGCCTTTTCCGCCAGGACTTCAAAAAAACTTGGCCACCCGCTGCCGCTGTCGTACTTGTCGTGGCTATCGAAAAGCGCCTGACTGCACCCGGCACAGCAGTATACTCCATCCTCGTGGTGGTCCCAAAAGGCCCCCGTGAATGGCGGCTCCGTGCCGCATTGCCGGAGGATCCGGAATTGCTCATCGGTGAGCTTCTCGCTCCAATCAATGGCGGGCTTGATCTCAGGTTCTTGAGCTGTGCTGCAACCGGTTGCGAGGATGAGCACGGCTGTGGGGATCCAATGGCGAAGGGTCATTTCAATTTGGGTTTGAGGTGTTTGCCGGTAAGTGAGTCCGTACAGGTTGCTATGGCTTCGGGAGCGCCCTGGCACACCACGGTTCCGCCTGCGTCCCCGCCACCGGGTCCCATGTCAATGATGTAGTCGGCTTGCGCGATGACATCGAGTTGGTGCTCGATGACCAGCACGGTGTGGCCCATTTCGAGGAGGGCGTTGAGCGAAACCATGAGTTTTTGGACATCGTAGGCGTGCAAGCCGGTGGTCGGCTCATCAAAAACGAACAAGGTGTGTTCTTGGCGGTCGCCGCGTCCGAGGAAGGTGGCCAGTTTGATGCGCTGGGCTTCTCCGCCGCTCAGGGTGTTACTGCTCTGTCCGAGGGTCACATAGCCCAGCCCTACATCGAGGAGGGGCTGCAGCTTGGCGAGGAGGCGTTTTTGCACGGCGCTGGGCTTTTTGTCTTCGGCTGCGGGGGCGAAGAAATCAATGGCATCGGCGACCGTCATGTCGAGGACGTCGGCAATGTGCCGGCCGTTCCATTTGACATCGAGGATTTCATCCTGGAAACGGCGGCCTTTGCACACGTCGCACCGCAATTTCAAATCTGCCATGAACTGCATGCCGATGGTCACTTGGCCTTCGCCTTCGCACGTCTCGCAGCGGCCGCCAGCCACGTTGAAACTGAAGTGGGAGGGTTTGTAGCCGCGCGCCTTGGCGATACCTGTGCCACTGAACAACTGCCGAATCTCGTCGTACGCCTTGACGTACGTGACGGGATTACTTCGCGACGACTTACCAATGGGGTTCTGGTCGACAAATTCCAAGGCGCCAATCTTGTGCACACTGCCCGACAACGCCCCGAGGGCCGATTGTCCGCCGCCGAGCCCTTCCAGCTCGGCCCGGAGCAAGGGGAGGAAGACCTGATTGACCAGGGTGCTTTTGCCCGATCCGCTTACGCCAGTGATGGCAGTCAACGCATGAAGTGGGATTCGGATGTCGACGCCCTTGAGGTTGTTTTTGTAGGCGCCCGTCAGTTCCAGCCAGTCGGGGCCGAGTTGGCGAGGGAGCTTATCCGCGTTGTCCAGGTGGCCATTGAGGTAGGCGGCAGTCAACGACGGGTGGTCGGT
>CALKYI010000414.1 GCA_938003665.1 uncultured Flavobacteriales bacterium | reverse complement strand
CAGGCAATTCAAATCGATGGGGGACGGATAAACAGGGGAATCCACAGCCTCTCCGGCACGTTCTGCTTCCAGCTGCACAATGGCGGCCTTACCGGTTCCGGTGATGCTCTGGTACGTACTGACCACGCCGCGTTGGATGCGGTAGGCGTCGTGCAGCGGCTTGAGGGCCATCACGAGCTGCATCGTCGTGCAATTCGGGTTGGCGATAATGCGGTTGTCGGGACCAATGGCATCACCGTTCACCTCGGGTACCACCAAGGGACACGCGGGATCCATGCGCCAGGCACTGCTGTTGTCGATGACCGTGGTCCCCGCCTGGGCAAACTCCGGCGCCCACTTTTTGGATACATCCCCGCCCGCACTGAACAGCGCCACCTGCTGCCCTGCAGCCAATACCTCATCCACGGTCTTCACGGTCCATTTCCGACCTTGAAATTCCACCTCATCCCCAGCGCTGCGTTCACTGCCGGCGGGAAGCAACTCATCCACCGGCAACGCCAATTCCTCCATCACTTCGAGCATGGTCCGCCCGACGAGTCCCGTGGCTCCAATTACCGCCAATTTCAATCCTTCCATGGTTCCTGATTCAATTCGCAAATTCCCACATCACATCAACGAATTCAATGGACAGCCTGCAACGTTTTTACTGAGCTTCGGTGAAAAACTGAATTGCAGGGAGTTCGATTGGGGTTGGCAGTGGTTGTGGGTATGTGGTCCGGATTTGCGCGAGGCCAGTCATCGTGGGAAGAGCACGGCACGGTTGAATTGTGGAATCGAGTGGGGAACGCATGGCAACTGAATGCCACTGAAGCCGGCACGGCATCCCTGATCCTTCTGCCGCCAGAGGGAATGAGCGATTCCACGGGATGCACCCTTCGCGTGCGATGGCAACAGGGGTTTTCCGGCTCGAACGCCAATTTTACCCGACTGCACTGGCTGCTCGATTCCATCGCCTGGTCCGCTTCAGCTGTACCTACAATTCCTTCAGACACGTGGTCTGTGAGTGACGAACACGGTCCTTTGTCTTTCATGCACCTGGGTGAGACTGGAACCCAGGATTCCATTCGGTGGTTCGGTTCGGGGCCAAATGATTCGTGGGATGCCGTCATTGCCCCGCTGCACCATGCGCATTTCGCCGATGCTTTTGACATTGAGCTCACTTGGTCGCAAAACGCTGATAGTGACACGGTGCTCATTACCATCGCCCGCGTGTACGAGGACGGGAGTCGTTCCGCTTCTGAATGGTGCGCTCAATCCACGCACGGCGTGCCCGTTGGAATTGGATTTTCAGCTCACTTCACCGCCTCGAATACCGAAGCCGCCGCCATTGAAATCTTAGAATACGGCCCGCATGTTCCAGATTCCGTGCGACCGTTCCTCCAACGGGCAAGTTGGGGCGGCAACGGAGAGCTTCAGCTGGCGTTTTCAGAACCCATGAACACCTCCTCAGGACACGTAGTTCAGGAGGCAGGCCAGGACTCCCTCCCCCTATCTTGGTTGGGTTCTCCGAGCCGGAAGTGCTTTGCGTTGCCCGCCCACTCACCGGGGTCTATACTGCGGTTTCAGCTTTCCGGATTCGAGGATCTGAACGGTCAGCAATTGGCCGATACATCCATTGCCGTCTACCCGGTCAAATCGGTCGCTGAAAAAGGCGATGCTGTCATCGTCGAATGCACGGCCGCAGCCCCGGTCCACGGTGATGTATTTTGCTCCTCTATACCACAGACCATTCCATCTATTTTGGAAATCTCAGTGTATTGGATGGGAGCACCGATGCCATCAAGGCCCTTGTCCCTGGGTTGGGGTGGGACGGTATGCTCGAGCCTGGGCAACGTACCGTTATCGCCAACCAATGGATGCCGTGGATGGCCGAATCATGCCCATTATTCGCTGCCTTTCATCCGTCGATGACACTCTCAAATACCGGTGAAACCATCGGGCTCATATCTTCGGGCGGGGGCCTAATTGACCAGGTCACATTCAACAACGATTGGTGGCCCACCCTTGAGACCATCGGGCTGCAGAAAAAGCACCCGTTGGGCTGCACACTGGAACAGAACTGGCTCGTGCTCGACAATGAATCGGAAGCCAGCCCGGGCGCACCAAGCCCGTTGGAATGGCCCACAGACACCGCCATCGAATTGGCGGCTGGATCCGTCATTGCTATGGGCCCCGGGACGGGCCTATTTGAACTCAATCAGTCCCTTCATCCGGATTGCACACCGGCGATCAAAGGCGGCTGGTCTTGGGGGGATGAGCAAGAGCCGGAGGGGTTGTTCTGGCGCATCGATAGCCTCACCGAACACAGCACTTGGCCCATCACAGCCGCTGGGGTTCGCGGGTGTTTCAACCCGTCTCCTCCCGCCTTGACAGCATCTCTAGAGGTCGCCAAGTTTCCAATGAGTGGAGACTTGATTGTGACCGAAATCGCACACGACCCCCAAGGAGCCTCCGCCGCTTGGGGCATGTTCGTGGAGCTGTTCAACCCTTCCAAAACCGACACCATCGAGCTTGCTGGATGCACCGTCAACGGCATCTCGTTGCGCGCATTTTCTTCGCTCCCACCGCTGGGTCGGGTGTGCGTTCCTGT
This sequence comes from uncultured Flavobacteriales bacterium, assembly GCA_938003665.1. Taxonomy (GTDB): domain Bacteria; phylum Bacteroidota; class Bacteroidia; order Flavobacteriales_D; family Sanyastnellaceae; genus UA16. The sequence continues at coordinate 1,157 of CALKYI010000414.1, read as the reverse complement.
TCCGCTGGGTCGGGCGAAAGGACGCGTTGAAATCCAGAACCACGGCGGTGAAATTGTTGATGCGGTGGCGTACAGTCGGTGTTGGCATCCACATCCGGAGCAATCCGAGGCGGGATTCAGCTTGGTTCGCCTTCAACCTCATTCCGGTCGGGTACACCCCGGTGCATGGTGGGCATGGACGACAAGTGCAGAAACACCGACCGGATGTTCTCCAGGTCGAGAGGATTTGGCGGAGGCACAAATGCCATCACCTCCTGCAGCATCTGCCATCGCTTGTGGCGAGCGAAATGGCGCAAGGGTCATTGCATTCACAGCGCCCGTTCAGCTTGGCCCCCCGTGGATACCGCTTGATACGCTGGGCGGCAAGAGCATGGAATGGACCAATCCCACGGGAACGCTAGCGCCCTATGATACACTCTGTCTGGCCCTGAACATCGAGGTGGATACCAACGGTGTTGGGTTGAATGAGGTTCGGAAACGGGTTTCTGGTGGGGCCGAACCGTTCATTGAATTGGCCAATCCGCATACCACCTGGACGACAACCGAAAACTTGGCATGGACCTCCGCAACGGTGCCGTTTCCGGATGACTGGTTCCCCATCAGCGAAGAAACGCACTGGTTCATCCCACCCCTTACTGCTTTGGCGTTTGCCGAATGCCCGTCGCGCATCGCTCGCGATGGTGGACAGGCGTTGCCAGCTGATCTCCCCAGTTTGTGGGGGAGCGTGCAACTTCAATTGGCTGAGAGCGGCCATACGCGTGATGCCTTCATCTTCGAATCAACCATGGAAGCGCCTTGGCACACCGAACGACACAGCATCGAAAAGACCACATGGCCCGCGGATTTAGAAAACGTCCATTGGTCAACCTCAACTTCAGCAACTGGCCATTCCGCCGGTGATTGGAATCGTTGGCAATTGCAGTCCGATGGCACCCTGAAAAACGATGTGCTAGATGTCATCCAGTCAACGGGCTTCGCCTCCTCGACCGGAGAAGTGGTTCCCATTGTCTTTCAGATCAATGCGCCGAATGAGGAAGCGTGGGAAGTAAAATGGACCATCGAAAACAACATGGGTGCCGTGATTGCCACCAATGGCACAGCCGCTTCCCTCGTCGATGGCGAGCACCCCGTCGTCTGTCAGTGGGATGGTACAGTGG
>CALKYI010000413.1 GCA_938003665.1 uncultured Flavobacteriales bacterium | reverse complement strand
ATTCACCATCCACATACAGTTCCGCCAAGGCACCTTCCCAACCGTCGCCCGAGCTGTCGAGCATTTCAACGGTGTAGCATCCCGGAGGAACGCAGCCCACTGACGAGCCAGTATAGCCGTCCATTTCCATCAACGTCTCGCCGTCTTCGTTTGTGACATTCAGTCCGACCTCATCCGGGTCCAAACCGCCGTTGAGGACGAACTCGACTTCGAAGTCACCGCCGCACGACAAGGCGTCGACACACGAGCCATCGTCCACCAAGGCGTCCGGGTTGTAGTTGCTCGCCTCTGGGTCGGTGCATCCGAGGTACTGCTCCCAGTTCACATCGTCTTCGTCGCATGAATTGCTCAGGCTGAACTGTGCCGCCCACATGTTTTCACCCATCGGCCAATCGGTGTAGACCGCTTCGCCAAATGCCGTGGTCACACCCAAAATGCCATCATTCCATGTATCCGTGCTGTCCAACTGGCCAGTTACAATCGCCGTGTAGCAGACGTCGGCTTCGAGGCATACCTCACCGTAGACGCCGCCGAAGTTGAAGACATCCTCGCCAGAGAAAACCAATTCGCCCGCATCCGAAACAATGTCCAACGTGGAGGACAGAACCGACGTGTACAGGTAGACATACCCCACTTCACCGGTCTCACAGATGAACGGGTACTGGCAGGAGCCATCGTCCACGGTCGCAGCCGGGTAGTAATTCAAGGCCTCCGGATCGGTGCATCCCGGGATGGTGACTTCACAACCTTCGGTGTTGACACCCAACGCGAAAGTCGCGCTGTAATCTTCCGCTGGTACCGTATAGGTGCTGACCTCTCCATCGATGATCACTTCGGCTGCATTGACACCCGGCTCCCAACCAAAGTCGCTGAGGTAGAAATTGTAGCATCCGTCCGTGACGCATCCGTAAGAGATGGTTTGGAATTCCTCGTAATCGTACACCAAGGTGACGGGTTGGCCGAGGTCAGACGTGAGGGACCAGTGCAAGGAGACGAAACCGCCAAACTCATCCAGCGAATCCGCTGAAGCCTGAATGATGAGCTCCGACTCGTCCGCACCGCACACGGGGATGTAGGCACACGTGCCGTCGTCATCTGTCGCATCCGGGTTGTAGTTCAAGGCTTCGGGATCCATGCAGCCGTACACAGGGATGTCGGCACAATCACCGTCAAAGACGATCCAAGCGTTCCAGCATTCCGCTTCGCACGCATTGTTGAATGTCACGTAATCTCCCGTCCAAGAATCATACGCACACACCGGATCGTACACGTCCTCGCACTCACAGGGGTACAGGCAGTAACCGTTGTCAATGTTGGCCTCAGGATCGTAATTCATCGCCTCGGGGTCCATGCAACCGTAAACCGGAATGAAGATTTCGCATCCTTCCGTATTTACGCCGATGGCGTACGCTGCCTCGTATTCGTTCTCGTCAAATGTGTACGTCGTGGTTTCATCGCCCACAGTAACATTGACTTCAGCTGAGCCCAGCTCCCATCCGTAGTCGTACATGAAGAAGTTGTAACAGCCATCTTCCAAGCACCCATACGCGTTCGAAGCTTCCCAGTTGCTGTAATCGTAGACCAGCGACGTCACATGGAAGCCGGTGGAGTCCGTGAGGTTCCAGTATACGGAGATCCCTTCTGAAATGGAGTCGGTGGGAACCACCTCGATGGCAATGGATGTTTCGTCCGGACCGCACACCGGGATGTACACACACGAGCCGTCGTCATCCGTCGCGTTGGCGTTGTAGTTGATGGCCTCTTCATCCGTGCAACCATAAATCGGCTGGTCCGCGCAATCGCCGTACCAGATGATGTAAGCCTGAGCGCACCCGGCCTCGCATTCGTTGTTGTACGTCACGTACTCACCGGTGAGCCAATCGTATCCGCACACCGGATCGTAAACATCCTCGCATTCGCATTCATACGAGCACGAGCCGTCGTCGATGGTGGCGTAAGGATCATAGTTAAAGGCCGTTGGATCGGTGCAGCCTTCGGTCTCCACTTCCACGGTTTCGCATCCGATACCGAACGAGAGGGCTTGGAAATTGCCCGTCTCGAGGGTGAAGGTGCCCAAGGAAAGGTCTTGCTCAGGAATGCTGATGTCGATGGTCGCATCGTGCCAGCCGTCGCCAAAGCTGTCGATCATTTCCAACTGCAGGCAGCCCGCGCTGTCGCTCAAGCAGAAGGAAGCATAGGCCGTATCGTAATCGTTGAATTCATCGCCCTCGGCCAAAACGTTTCCGTTGGCATCGGACAAGATGTAGGAAATCTCCCCACCCCAGATGTTCGTGTTCAAGGTGATGAGGACGGTCTCTTCGCCGTCAGCGCACTCCACAACACCCACGCACGACCCATCATCGTCGGTGGCATCCGGGTTGTAGTTCAACGCTTCAGGATCGGTGCATCCGTAGACCGGTTGGTCATCGCAATCGCCTTCCACCAAGATGTACGCTCCGACACACTCCGCTTCGCAGGCGTTTGGATAGGTGATGTACTCCCCGGTGGTCAAGTCGAGCGCGCAGACCGGCTCGTAGATGTCTTCACATCCGCAATCGTAGTCGCATGAACCATCATCCACCGTCGCGAGGGGATCGTAGTTGTTGGCCAACGGATCGGTACAGCCCTCGATGTCAATTTCTTCGCTCTCGCAATCGATGCCGAAGGTGACCGCTTGGTACGCACCTACCTCCAGTGTGAACGTTCCGAGTGAAAGCCCCAAGTCGGGCACAGTCACCGTCAAGGTGGCACCGTTCCAACTGTCTCCGAAGCTGTCCATCATGCTCAATACCAAACAGCCCGCTGTATCTGCCAGGCAGAAGTACGTTTCGGTGCTGTCGTAATCGGCAATGCCCTGCCCTTCTGCCAGGATACCGTTGTCGCCGGAAATCGTGAAGCTGACTTCCCCACCCCACAATTCGGTCTCGAGTGTCGCCAACACCAACAACTCATCCTCGGTACATTCGGGAACCACGACGCACGAACCGTCGTCGTCCGTCGCTTCCGGATCATAATTGACGGCCTCCGGATCGGTGCAGCCGTAGACCGGCTGGTCGTCACAATCGCCGTCCGAGATAAAGAACGCACCGGCACACTCGGCTTCACAGAGGTTGGTGTATGTGGTGTACTGTCCAGTCGTGAAGTCGTAAGCACATACAGGTTCGTACACATCGTCGCAGCCGCAATCGTAGTCGCAGGAGCCGTCATCCACGGTAGCGGCGGGATTGTAGTTGTTCGCCAATGGATCCGTGCATCCTTCCACCTCGACCTCTTCGGTTTCGCAATCCTCTCCAAACGTGATGGTCTGGATGTTGCCTTCTTCCAAGGTGAACGTTCCGAGCGTCAAGCCCAAAGACGGGATGGTTACGTACAAAACCGCACCGTTCCAGCCATCGCCAAAACTATCGGTCATCTCGAGCACCAGGCATCCGGAGACGTCATCCAAGCAAAAAGCGGATGTGTACGTGCTGTAATTGTCAAAGCCTGTCTCCGCGAGCAGCACACCGTTGTCGTCTGAAATGGTGTATGAAATTTCCGCGCCCCACAACTCGGTGGTTAGGGTAGCCACGGCTTCAATGCTGCAATCTTGCGCATGCGCTGGGGTTCCAAACGCCGAAGCGATGAGCGGGAGCAGATAAGCGAATAATCGGTTCTTCATGGTGGTTTCTTTAGCAGGTCTATTTGATTCCAACAAAGCAACATAACACAACAAAAAAGGTTGCCTCGCGCAGTATAAATTTCACCGAT
>CALKYI010000412.1 GCA_938003665.1 uncultured Flavobacteriales bacterium | reverse complement strand
GAAGTCTTTGACCTGCTCGGCGGGGATTACTTCGTCGACACCCGGAACAACAACGCCTCCACGAACATGCGCTATGTCGGAGATAAAATAGGCAAACACAACGACGCATTTGTGCGCTGGGGCGGCGCCTTTGCATTGCTCGAATACAAAGGGTACTTGTGGAACGCCTTCTTGAACGTTAGCGCAGTGACCCAAGGGTACAAGAGCGTCGACTACTTTGCGCCGCTGCAGGAGGACGGCCAGTTCACCACGAGTGGTTGGAAGTGGATTCCGGGGTACACCATCAAGACCGGCGGCAACTACAACTTGAGCGAGTACGCCAACACGTTCGTCAACCTCGGCCACCTCAACCGAACGCCGGTCTTCCGCAACGTAGTGGACTTCAACAACAACTTCGTCGAAAACACCGAAAACGAGCGCATCAATTCCGTGGAATGGGGCTACAGCTACAGCAAGTTCCCATTCAGTGTCAACGTCAACGCGTACTACACGGATTGGCAAAACCGTCCGCTGCAGTCGTTGTTGCGATTTGAAACCGTCGAAGGCGACATCGTTCGTGCCAACGTCAACTCGATGAGTGCCTTGCACAAAGGACTCGAGACCGATGTGGCTTGGCGCGTCCATCCTTCATTGACCGTAGAAGGGTACATCAGCTTGGGCGATTGGCGCTGGACCAGTTCCGAAGACAGCCTGGTGCTGTTGGATGATGACAGCAACCTCCCCTACATCGATGCCGAAGGGAATCCGGCCGTGGTGCAGTACAACGCAGAGGGTGTCTCGGTCGGTGATTCGCCGCAAAGCCAGTACAGTGTCTCCTTGAAGTACAGCTACAAGAATATTTACATCAAGCCACGCTACACGGTATTCAGCCGCCACTTCGCGGATTTTGATCCCTTCAGCTTGAACGGTGAAAACGAAGGCCGCCAGTCGTGGCAAATTCCAACGTACGGACTCCTCGACCTGCACGCCGGTTACAACTTCGACGTGAACGAAACGAACATGGACGTACGCTTGAGTGCGTTCAACATTTTGAATACGGTGTACCTGAGCAACGCCCAAAACAACGACGCGTACGGCGAATGGTACTTCACCGATCCCGACCGCAAATACGCTTTTAGTGAAAACAACTTCGATGCCGGATCTGCCAGTGTGTACATGGGCTACGGCTTCCGCACCAACCTCAGCATCCGCATCCGATTCTAACGCATAACCGCATGAAAAACCTCCTCACCTCCCTCCTCTGCCTCGCAGCATTTACTGCTTGGGGCCAAACGGACATCCTCGACGCACGCACCAACTACAGCGTGGGACAAACCGTGACCGTCACGGGCATCGTGACTTCCGACGGTAACCTCGGCATCGTCCGCTACCTTCAAGACGAGACCGCCGGCATCGCGTTGTACCCCGGTGGGCAATGGACGCAAAACGGTTGGCCCGACCCGCAACCTGGCGACGAGTTGACCATGACGGGAGCGCTCAGCGAATACAACGGACTCCTTGAGGTAGGTCCCGATGGCATCACGGATGTCACGGTCCTTTCGACCGGCAACGAATTGCCTGCTTTCCAAACCATCACGCCCAATGACATGGACGAGAGCATGGAAGGCGAGTTGGCGTACATCCCGGACGTCGTGTTCACCAACGGCGGAACCATGATTACCGGCAACAGCACGTTCAGCTTCACGGCAGCCGGCGAAGCCGGTATCATCTACGTGCGCAACGACAATGAACTCGTTGGGCAGGTATTGCCCGCTGGTGAGGTCGACTTGTACGGCGTGGTTTCTCAGTTCTCTTTTGACGGAGTGGGCGGCTATCAACTGCTGCCACGCGGCAGCGAGGACCTCGTACCCACGTCCGCCATCAACTTGAGCACCCAGGTAGACCAAATCAACATCACCACCACCAGCTTTGATCTCGTGTGGAACACAGATGTATTGGGTGATTCACATGTGGAATACGGACTCACGCCCGACCTTGGCATGGAAGTGGTCGATGACATGCAAGTCTTGGAACACCAGGTGACGGTGGACGGCCTCGAGCCGGGCACCATTTACTACGCCCGCGTCATTTCCATTGCGGGAGAAGATTCCACGGCGTCGACCATCCGCCCGTACGCGACCGTGTCGGAGTCACCCGGTTACATCCGAGCTTACTTCACCACCCAGGTGGACAACAGCGTGGCGACCATCGAAGAAGCACAGGCCTTGGGCACCAACACCAATGATACCATCGCCGCCTACATCACCTCGGCGCAAAACACGCTGGACATCGCGGCATACAACATCAACAACTCCGCCATCGAGCAGGCCATCAACACGGCCATCGCCAACGGGGTGCAGGTGCGTTACATCGCCGAAGGGCAAAATGCCAACCTCGGCTTGAGCGCCATCGACGACAGCATGCCGGTTCACTTCCGCACCGACGGCATGGGCAGCGGTATGCACAACAAGTTCATCGTGGGCGACCGTGATGATGCGCAGAATGCGTTCGTCCTCACCGGTTCGACGAACTTCACCACCGGCAACTTGAACACCGACCCCAACAACGTCATCATCTTGGGCGACCAGAGTTTGGCACGTGCCTACACGCTGGAATTCGAAGAAATGTGGGGTTCTTCAACCATGGAGCCCGACCCGGACAACGCGAAGTTCGGTGCATCCAAGTCCATCAATACGCCCCGCCGCTTCCTCATCGGCGGTAGCCCCGTGGAGCTGTACTTTTCGCCCACCGACGGAACGACTTCTGCCATCCTCGACGCCATTGAGTCGACGGACTACGACCTGAACTTCGCCGTCTTGAGTTTCACGCGCAACGACCTCGGCGCTGCGGTCATCGAGGCAGGTTCAAGCTTGTTCATCAACCCGGTCGGTGCCATGGAGAACATCAACGACACCGGCTCGGAATACGAACCGCTGCTCGATGCGGGCATCGAGATTTACTCGCACCAGGGCATCTCTGGCCAGCTGCACCACAAATACGCCATTGTTGACCACAGCCAGGCCCTCTCCGATCCGACGGTTGTCACCGGTTCGCACAACTGGTCCACTACGGCGGAGACCACCAATGACGAGAACACGCTGGTCATCCACGACGAACGCGTAGCCAACCTGTACTACCAGGAATTCGCAGGATTGTTGAACGGAATGGGCGTCGGCATCACCGAAGCGGCGACGATGCAAACCGCATGCACCCTGTATCCCAACCCGGCTACCGATCAACTGACCGTGGCAGTGGAAGACATTACAGGTGCTTGGCTCCAGCTAAAGGACGCGAGTGGCCGCTTGGTGTTGGAACGCCAAATCACTGCGCAGACCACACGCCTGGACATCGGTCACTTGAATCCTGGGATTTACCTCGTGCAGTACGGCGAAAGCCTTCCCGCGCGGTTGATCGTTCGCTGATTTAGCGCAGCAGACTGAACGAACCGGTTAGCGTCTGCTAATCAGCGCACTAAAACGGATCGCTCAGCCATTCCGCTGAAACCATGACCGTATCATCAAACGTGCGGAGGAAATCCACCAAGGCCTCTCGCTCTGTCTCTGAGAGGTTGAGTTGGTACGGCGCCTGGCCGGGCGACCCGAATCCGTTTTCCCCGAGGCGCTCATCGAGGTAGGGGTGCGGCTGGATGCCGTCGCTGTAGAAGTCGACCACTTCGCGCAGGGTGGCGAATCGGCCATCGTGCATGTAAGGCGCCGTTAGCCCGATGTTACGCAGGGAAACCGTTTTGAATCGGCCGTCGTCAAAAGGGTCTCCTGACAACTCCCCCACACCCGCATCCCCCGCGGCCGTATAATCCACTTCTAAGCCATTGATGAAGGGTTGGGTAGAGAACAAATTCTTGCCACTGTGGCATTGGTTGCAGCGGGTCTGCCCATTGAAAAAGAGGTCCTTTCCCAGCAATTCACTCGCGGTGAAGTCGGCAAAATCATTCTCCAAGCCCGCATCGAACCGCGCCGAATAGGACTGGAACGTCAGCAAGAATTGCGCGAGCGCCGATTGCACAGATTCCAGTGTTACCTCCTCATCACCGAATGCAGCTTCAAACAGGGCCGGGTAATAAGGAATATAAGCAAGGTGAGCGGGCAAGGAAGCCAGGTCGATGGCCATTTCGTCCGGATGCTCAATAGGCTGCAGCACCTGATTCTCGAGGCCGACGGTGTTGAGGTCCCAGAACATGCGCCGTTGGTACCGGAAATTGAACAAGGCCATCGCATTGCGGTGGGTTGGGTTGCCCGACACGCCCGTGGATTGAGCGACCGGGTCCGAGAAAGCCCGTGCTTGTTGGTGGCAGGTCGCACAGGACACCGTTCCATCGATCGACAACTGGGGGTCATAAAACAATACACGACCCAACGTCGCCCCTGCATCCGTCACCTCGAGGTCGGCCCCAAAGCCGCCAAACAACTGCAAGGCCGGGTCCTCCAGCCACGCGTCGGGAAATTGCAATGCACTGTACGCAAACGGTGGGTCCGGCAACGCCGGTGGGCTCAAGACCGGGGCTTCATCAGGCGTGTCCGGCTCCGGAACCGCCCTTTGGCACCCCGCGATTGCAAGGCACACTGCAATGATGAAAACTCCGGATGAACGCATTCCTACAAGGTAGTCACGAATTCTTCACAAAGGGAGCGTTTGTCCGAAGCGAGCGACCTGAAAGCCGGAATCGACCACCGACCGGTACGCCTGTGAAGTGGTGTCCAAGCACGGGTTGGTGTGGTTGAGGTGAATGAAATGCACCTTGGCTTTTTCGGATGGAGGCAACGTGCCGAGGCGCTGCATGGTCTCCACAATGAACGGGTGTGGGATTTCCGCCATGTCGCGGTACCCCACCTCCTCTGCATCGTAAAACGTCGCATCGAGAAAGGCATAATCCACCTTCGCCAACTCCTGCTCGAGCCGACGCTCCCATACGTCCCATTTGTTGATGTCCGGAATGAACAGGGCCGCCTTGCGCGGACCTTCGATTCGGTAGCCCACCGTCTCAGAGTATTCATCGCGGTGCGGAACACGCAGGGGCATGACACGCACGGATTCACCGATGGAAACAGCTTGCTGCTCAGTCAGGCTGTTCAATCGAATGTTCCCCAGGTCCACCAACTGGCTCCACGGACCGTTGCTGCTGAGGAAATCTCGAAATCGAGGCATGGCCCATACGTCCACGTTTTTGGCCCCCAACGCCTCACGCCCCAAGAACATCAACCCGCTGTAATGGCCGATGTGGGCATGGGTCAAAAACACGGACAAGCGATCCAGCGGGATTTCCCATTCGGATTGGAAGGCCTGAAGTTGTTCCGGAAAGTCCGGCGTCGCCTCAAACAGGGCCCCGACCCGTTCGCCCTCAGCGTTGGTATCTGTCACTCCCAAACACACGACCTTCCGGTCCGTCGCCGGCCGCAAAAACAGGTTGCGGCAGCACGGTCGTTTGCATCCGATGTGGGGTGCACCGCCGTCCTGAAGGGTACCCAAGACTTGCAGGATAGGACCAGCTTGCTCTTGGATTGGAGCACTTGGCGCATCGTCCGTGTGGCAGGCTCCGAACCCGATGGCTAATGCAATGAGGAAGGTGTGAAAAATGAAACGCATGGGCACAGAAAAGGCCAAGGTACTGGTCCTTGGCCTTTTCGAGATGTAGTAAAAAGTTTAGCGCTGAATGATAAAGCGGCGGGAGGCCGACCCATCTTGCGATCTCAGGTACAAGATGTAGGTGCCCTCCGACCAATCCGCCGTCGGGATCTTGAAGAACTGCTCACCTGCTGTTTGGGTGCGTTGCTCTTGTAGCAATTGGCGTCCCAACAAGTCCACCACGCCGATTTCGTAGTTGCCGTCTACGTCGAGGT
>CALKYI010000411.1 GCA_938003665.1 uncultured Flavobacteriales bacterium | reverse complement strand
GTCGGAGGAGGACGTCCGCGGTTGTACGCTCCCGAGGATTACCAAGTCGGCTCGAGCTATTCGCACCTGAACGAGGCCACCTACGCCCCGGGAACACCCAACAGCTTGATGACCCCCGGGCTCAATACCGCAGAATCCAACCACAACCCAGGTCCCGCCTTGTTGGGCATGTTTGTGGACATGGGGTGGGTCATCGGCGGATGCCAAATCCTCGAAGTGGAAATCGGGGAACAAAGTGCCTGCAACACGGATTCGGACACCTACACCCAAGCGCTGGTGTTGAGCTACCAAGCGCCGCCCCCCACCGGCCTCATCCAGGTCAACGGCAACCTGTTCTCCCTCGGCGAAAGCCCCCAAACCCTGGTGTTGTCGAACCTGCCATCGGATGGGCAATCGGTGCATTTGGACATCAGCTTCACCGCCAACCCGGAATGCAGCGTGTTCATTCCCGATGCATTCACAGCCCCTGCTTCTTGTTATTGCCTGACCGATCTCAGCGGAAATGGCCTGACCGAAGTGCAGGATTTGCTCCTGATCTTGGCTGATTTCGGGTGCTTGACCGGGTGCAGTGGAGACGCCAACGGAGACGGCGCAAGCAATGTAGAAGACGTTCTGGCGGTGCTCTCAGCCTTTGGAGGCAGCTGTCCGTAAAATATTTTAGCATTCGGTTGCGTTTATTTTTGGCTTTGCTCATTATTTTAGCAAGCTCAAATGAACGGAACACCGCCCCCTTCTGCCCGTGCGATTTTGCACTTGGACCTCGATACTTTTTTTGTGTCGGTCGAACGGCTCATGGACCGGCGGCTTGCCCACCAACCCATCCTCATCGGCGGCACCGGTGACCGCGGGGTCGTCGCGGCATGCAGCTACGAGACGCGCGCATTTGGCGTGCACTCGGGAATGCCCATGCGGCAAGCGCGGTTGATGTGCCCCGAAGCGTTGGTCATCCGCGGCAACTCCATGAACTACATGAAGCATTCACGCGCGGTGACCGAGATCGTCCAAGAGGCCGTTCCCGTTTGTGAGAAGACCTCCATCGACGAGTTCTACGCCGACCTCAGCGGCATGGACCGGTTCTTTGGCTGTTGGCAATTCGCCCGGGAACTGCGCGATCGGGTCATCCGCGAGACCGGTTTGCCCATCTCATTTGGCATGAGCACCAGCAAGACCGTCAGCAAGGTGGCCACCGGGCAAGCCAAGCCCTCCGGCACCCTCAAAATCGACCACGGTACCGAGCGCCCCTTCCTCGCCCCACTCTCCGTTCGCAAAATCCCCATGGTCGGCACCCAGACCTACCAAACGCTGCGCAACCTCGGGGTCAAGCGCATCCAGACCGTCCAAGAAATGCCCATCGAACTGATGGAGCAGGTCCTCGGCCAAAACGGCACCGCCATTTGGCGCAAGGCCCACGGCATCGACCCCAGCCCGGTCATCGCCTTCAACGAGCGCAAATCCATCTCCACCGAACGCACCTTTTCCAAGGACACCACCGACATCGAAAAACTGAAAGGCATCCTCATCGCCATGACCGAGAACCTCGCCTACCAGCTTCGGCGCGGGCGCAAGCTCACCGCCTGCGTCGCCGTCAAGGTGCGCTACGCCGACTTCGACACCCGGTCCCTCCAAGCACGCATTCCCTATTCCTCATCCGATCACGTGCTCATTCCCAAGGTCAAGTCCCTCTTCGATCAGCTGTACAACCGCCGCGTACAGGTCCGCCTCATCGGCGTGCGTTTCAGCCACTTAGTCGAAGGCGGGTTCCAAATGGACCTGTTCGACGATGTGGATGAGCGCCTCGAACTCTACCGCGCCCTCGACCGCATTCGGTCCCAGTACGGCGACCGCAGTGTCGTCACCGCCGCCGGGATGGAGGCGCGCACCATCGGACGCTCCAATCCCTTCAATGGCGATGCGCCCTTGCTTCTTGCCAACCGTCATCAGTAAATTCATTGCATCATGTGTGGCCGCTACGTTACCGTCTCTACCGTTCAAACCATCGAAAGCCGCTTCCAGGTGCAGGCCGCACCCGACGTGTCTAATCAGTGGCGCCCCAACGCCAACGTCAGCCACGGCGAGGCCGCGCCGGTTATCGCCAGCGACAGCCCGCGCACCCTGCAGATGCAGCAGTTTGGTTTCACTCCGCGGTGGGCTAAAAAGCAGTTCTACATGATCAACGCCCGCTCCGAGGGCGACCACAACAAAGAGGACCGGCCCGAGTACACCGGGGCGATGGGCATCCTTCAAAAGCCCATGTTTCGCCAATCCATCCGCGATCGCCGATGCATCGTCATCGCCGATGCCTTCATCGAGGGGCCGCGCCAGGAAAAACTCACCAAGCCCTACCTCGTGTACGCCCGGCACGGCCGCCGACCGTTTGGCCTCGCGGGCATTTGGGACGAATGGGCCAACCCCGCCACGGGCGAGATCACCCGGTCGTTTGCCATCCTGACCACCGTCGCCAACGAACTCATGCAGGCCATCGGCCACCACCGCTCTCCCGTCGTGCTCGACGAAGAACAAGAGCAAGCGTGGGTCGACCTCTCCACACCCCTCTCGGACATCACCGGAATGCTGCGGCCCTGCCCCGCTGCCAAACTGAACGCCTACCCCATCTCCCCGAACATCCGCGACCCGCGCGCCAACGGTTCCGACCTGCTCCAACCCACCGGCGCCCGCGTTTACCCGGAACACGGCTTCGAAATCCATCAGGAACTGGAGATGTTCGGCATGGGCGAGTCCCGGGCGCGCAACCGCCAATCCTCCACCCCAGGCGCACAAGGTTCCCTCTTTTAATTCCCGGCAGCCGGTCTTTCCATGCACCTGCATTGCCACTCTTGGTTCAGCCTGCGCTATGGGCTGATGCAGCCCCGCGAGTTGTTGGCCGAAGCCCAAACCGCGGGGATCACGGCGTTGGCCCTGACCGACATCAACGCGACGTCCGCCCACTGGGACTTTGTGCGCGACGCCCCCGAGTATGGGATTCGTCCCGTCGTAGGCATCGATTTCCGCAACGCTTCCACCGACCGCGACCCCGCCGGAACGCCCCTCTACATCGGCTATGCCCGCAATAATACCGGGTACGCCAACCTGTGTGCACACCTCAACGCCCACCTGCACGCGCACCGGTCCTTTGAACCGGTGGCACCCGCACTCGAACACACCTTCATCGTGTACCCCTGGGCACGGTGGAAGCACACACGCCACCCGCTCCGGTCCAACGAATACATTGGCGTGCGGCCATGGGAACAGGCCGAACTCCGCCTGCTCGAAGGCGCTGCCGATGTGCCCCACGAACGGCTCATCGCCCTGCACACGTTCACGTTCCGGCACAAACGCGATTGGAATTGCCACCGCATCCTGCGGGCCGTGGAGCGAAATGAGCTGCTCAGTAAGTTGCCCGAAACCGCCACCGGCCACCCGTACGACCGGTTGCTTTCACCCGCCGATTTTCACCAGGCCTTTGCCGAGTATCCCCAATGGGTGGAACGCGCCGAGGCCCTGCTCAACGCGTGCGAGATCGCATTGCCTGACCCACCGGACGGCCGATCGCACAACAACCAGCACACCTACACCGATTCGGAAGACGAAGACGAACAGCTCATCCGAGCGCTGTGTGCAGAAGGGCTGGCTTACCGCTACCCCGACCACGAAGAACACGTCCTGGAGCGGATGGAAATGGAGTTGGCGGTCATCCGGCAGCAGGGGTATTTGGCCTATTTCCTCATCAATTGGGACATCACCAGCTACGCGCGCAGCCGCGGGTACTTTTATGTGGGGCGCGGAAGCGGGGCCAACAGCCTCGTCGCCTACCTGCTGCGCATCACGGATGTGGACCCCATCGAACTCGACCTGTACTTTGAACGGTTCATCAACCTGTACCGCACGAACCCGCCGGACTTCGACATCGACTTCTCGTGGACCGATCGGGACGACGTGACGGAATACATCTTCAAGCGGTTCCCCCACGTGGCGTTGGTGGGAGCGTACAACACCTTCCAATACCGCGCAGTCATCCGGGAGTTGGGAAAGGTCTTCGGCCTGCCCAAACACGACATCGACCGGATCGCCGATGGCAAACTCCTGCCGCCCGGCACCGACGACATGGAGGCCCTCGTGGTGCGGTACGCCGGCTACCTCCAAGACTTCCCAAACGCCCTGACCATCCACGCGTGCGGCATCCTCATCGCCGACCGGCCCATCCACCATTTCGGCGGGACGTTCATGCCGCCCAAGGGCTTCCCCACGACGCAGTTCGACATGGTCGTCGCGGAAGACGTGGGCCTGTACAAATTCGACATCCTCAGCCAGCGGGGGCTGGGCAAAATCCGCGACACCATCGACCTCATCGCCGAGCATCAGCCCCAGGTCGCTGCCCAAATCGACATCCACGACATGGCGCGGTTCAAGCGCGACCCGCGCATCCAACACCTGCTCCGGGAGGCCTTAGCAGTCGGGTGCTTCTACGTCGAATCACCCGCCA
Organism: uncultured Flavobacteriales bacterium; assembly: GCA_938003665.1. Classification (GTDB taxonomy): domain Bacteria; phylum Bacteroidota; class Bacteroidia; order Flavobacteriales_D; family Sanyastnellaceae; genus UA16. Next base: position 1,356 of record CALKYI010000411.1, on the reverse strand, counting down.
TGCGGATGCTGATGCGCAAACTCCGCGTCGACAACTACCTCGGGCTCGTCGCCGCGAGTTCGGTCATCCGACCCGGCGTCGCACGCAGCGGCATGATGCGCGCCTACATCGAGCGGCACCGGCACCCCGAACGGCGCGACGACGCCCATCCGGTCCTCCTCGAGTTGATGCCGGAGACGTATGGCGTAATGGTGTACCAAGAGGACGTCATCAAGGTGGCCCATCACTTCGCCGGACTCGACCTCGGTGAGGCCGATGTGCTGCGCCGCGGCATGAGCGGGAAGTTCCGGTCGCGGGAGGAGTTTGCCAAAGCGCGGGACGCCTTCCACCAAAAGGCCGTCGAACGTGGGCGGGACCCGGTGCTGGTCGAAGAGGTCTGGCGCCAAGTGGAAAGCTTCGCAGGGTACGCCTTTGCCAAAGGCCACTCCGCCTCGTACGCCGTGGAAAGCTACCAGAGCCTGTACCTGAAAGCGCATTGGCCCATCGAGTACATGGCCGCGTGCATCAACAACTTCGGCGGGTTCTACCGCACGGAATTCTACGTGCACGAAGCCCGTATGGTGGGAGGGCGCATCGAAGCCCCGTGCATCAACCGCGGAGGATGGGAAGCGTGTGTGGAACCGCATTGCCGCACCATTTTGTTGGGCTTCAACCTCGTCCGCGGCATCCAGGCCCAAACCATCGCACGCATCATGCACGAGCGCCGACAGGGCGGCGCCTACACTTCGCTGGAAGATGTTATCGAGCGCACCGGGCTCGGCCTCGAGCAATGCCTGCTCATCATCCGGTGCGGCGGGTTTCGGTTCACCGGCAAGAACCCTCAACAGCTGCAGTGGGAAGCGCATTTTCTGCTTGGCCACACCCAAAAAGGAACCACCGACGCCACGCTCTTCACGCCGGACATCACCCGGTTCACCCTGCCCCACTTTGAGGCCAACGACCTCGAGGTCGCCTTCGACCAGATCGAATTGTTCGGGTTCCCGCTGATCTCGCCCTTCCGGCTGCTGACCCCCGAGGCCCAGGCCGTTGCCGAGCGCGGCGTACGCAGCGAAGCGCTGCCGGACTGCATTGGGCGGACGGTCGAAGTCGTCGGGTACCTCGTCACCGTCAAGGAAACCCACACCGCCCGGCGGGAGCGCATGAGTTTTGGGTGTTTTGTCGATGTCGAAGGCCAGTGGCTGGACACCGTCCACTTCCCCCCGTCGTTGAAGCAGTTTGCCTTCCGCGGGCGCGGGATTTACTTGGTGCGCGGGGTAGTCAAAGAGGAGTTCGGATGCATCCACGTCGAAGCCGCCTTCATGCAAAAGCTCGACTACATTCCCGATCCGCGGTACGCGGAAGACGGCCTGCCCGGTC
>CALKYI010000410.1 GCA_938003665.1 uncultured Flavobacteriales bacterium | reverse complement strand
GGGCGTCGTCCACGAAGATGAGGGTGTTACAATTCATGATGTCGTACGTGCTGAGATCGCTCGCTACCATAACGCGGTGCTTCGCGAGGTTGCGGCTGCTCTTGTACACGTTGTTGTCGGGCGTTGGCAAAACCATCAAGGTCTTGTTTTCCGCCAATTCCAATCCCTTCATCAAACCGGCGAAGTCCTTGGTCTTGGGGGCGTCCATCTTGAGGCCTTCCACCACAACGATGGCCTTTTCCTTGGCCTTGTAGCTCAACGCACTGCGACGGGCCAACTGCTTCACTTTGTGGTTCAGCTTTTGGGTGTAGTCGCGTGGTTCTGGACCAAATACAGTACCACCGCCACGGAACAATGGGTTCTTGATGGAGCCGGCACGTGCTGTACCTGTGCCCTTTTGCTTCTTGAGCTTGCGGGTTGAACCGGAAACCAATCCACGGTGCAACGTGTCGTGCGTACCCTGGCGCTGTGCGGCCTGGAATCGCTTCACATCGAGGTAGATCGCGTGATCGTTGGGCTCGATGCCGAATACCGCCTTGTTCAACGTAACCGACTTGTCGGTCTTTGAACCTTTGGAGTTGTAAACATCTACTTTCATCACGCTTCTGGTTTACGGATTACAACAGTTGAACCTTTGTGACCAGGTACGGCTCCCTTCACTACCATGACGCCCTCCTCAGGAAGGATTTTCACGATTTCGAGGTTTTCGATGGTCACACGAGCGTTACCGGTCTGACCGGCCATGCGCATGCCTTTGAATACACGAGCGGGTGTTGATGCCGCACCGATCGAACCGGGAGCGCGCAGACGGTTGTGCTGGCCGTGAGTCGCTTGACCCACACCGCCAAAACCGTGGCGCTTTACGACACCTTGGAAGCCTTTACCTTTTGACTTCCCCACCACAGAGACGTACTCGCCTTCGTTGAAGATGTCTTCAACTTTGAGCTCATCACCTGCTTGGTGTTCTTCGGCGAATCCTTTGAATTCAACCAGTTTTCGCATGAGGCCCACGCCAGCGCGCTTGAAATGGCCTTGCAACGCTTTGGATGTGCGCTTTTCAGAGCGCTCACCATAGCCGAGCTGAATGGCCTCGTAGCCATCCTTCTCCAGGGTACGAACTTGCGTCACGACGCAAGGACCAACTTCTAATACGGTGCATGGGACATTCTTCCCAGAGGCATTGTAGACGCTGGTCATACCTAACTTCTTCCCTATGAGTCCGGGCATGATTTCGGTGTTTTTGTTTCGCGTTAATTAAAAATTCCCGTCAGACCTTGATTTCCACTTCAACGCCACTTGGAAGCTCCAAGCGCATCAACGCGTCAACGGTCTTTGAGGATGAACTGTAGATATCAATCAATCGCTTGTAAGCGTTCAATTCGAATTGCTCACGTGACTTCTTGTTCACGTGGGGTGATCGCAATACAGTGTAGATGCGCTGGTGCGTTGGCAGTGGAACGGGTCCGCTGATTACAGCACCGGTGGTCTTCACCGTCTTAACAATCTTCTCGGCCGACTTGTCGACGAGGTTGTGATCGTACGACTTGAGTTTGATTCGGATTTTCTGCGTCATCTTACTTCCTTATTAGCCGTTGCCTTGAGCTTCAGCGATCACTTTTTCTTGAATACTGTTTGGAGCCTCTGCGTAGTGGCTGAATGACATCGACGATGTCGCACGGCCTGAAGTCAACGTACGCAAGTCCGTCACGTAACCGAACATTTCAGACAATGGCACCTTCGCGTTCACGATGGTCTTGCCTGAACGCTCACCGGTTCCCTCGATGAGGGCACGGCGCTTGTTCAAATCACCGATGACATCACCCATGTTCTCGTCGGGAGTAACTACCTCCAACTGCATCATGGGCTCCAAAATCTTGGGCTGGCAGCTCTTGACTGCATTACGGTAGGCCATCTTGGCCGCGAGTTCGAACGACAGCTGGTCCGAGTCAACCGCGTGGAACGAACCGTCCACCAATTCAACAGCCATGCTGTCCATTTGGTAACCGGCCAACACACCGTTCTTCATGGCTTCTTCGAAACCTTTCTGAACAGAAGGAACGAATTCCTTTGGTACGTTACCGCCCTTCACCGAGTTCTTGAATACCAAGCCAGCCTCCTCTGGAGTCGGCGATGGACCAATTTTAACGATGATGTCTGCGAACTTACCACGTCCACCAGACTGCTTCTTGTACACTTCGCGGTGATCGGTGCTCCCGAAGATGGCCTCCTTGTAGTTTACCTGAGGCGCGCCCTGGTTGCATTCCACCTTGAACTCACGACGCAAACGGTCAACGAGTACTTCCAAGTGCAATTCACCCATACCAGAGATGACCGTTTGGCCAGTCTCTTCATCCGTGCGAACGTTAAACGTTGGATCCTCTTCTGAGAGCTTTGACAAACCGTTTGACAACTTGTCAAGGTCTGCTTGGGACTTGGGCTCAACCGCGATACCGATTACCGGATCTGGGAACGACATGCTCTCCAAGACCAATGGTGCGCCTTCTGAGCAAAGCGTATCACCGGTGCGGATGTCCTTAAAGCCAACGACTGCACCAATGTCCCCTGCTTCGAGTTCTTCGATGGGGTTCTGCTTATTCGAGTGCATTTGGAAGATGCGCGAAATACGCTCCTTCTTGCCGCTGCGCGTGTTAATCACGTATGAACCTGCAGGCAACTTACCGGAGTAAGCGCGCACGAAGCACAAACGGCCAACGAATGGGTCAGTAGCAATCTTAAATGCCAAACCTGCGAAAGGCTCGTCTGGATCGGGCTTACGCTCGATTTTCACCTCTTCATCATCCACCGCTGTACCGACAATGGCCTCTACGTCGTACGGAGAGGGCAGGTACATCATCACCGCATCCAACATGGTCTGAACCCCCTTATTCTTGAAGGCAGAACCGCACAAGAGTGGGGTGATTTCCATGCCGATGGTGGCCTTGCGAATTGCAGCGATGATTTCGTCTGCAGTCAAGCTGTCCGCGTCCTCGAAGTACTTCTCCATGAGGGCTTCGTCCTGCTCGGCAGCTGCTTCAATCAACAGACCGCGGTATTCTTCAACCGTGTCAACGAGGTCGGCTGGAATCGGCACCTCGTCCCAAGTCATTCCCTTATCCTCCTCGTTCCAGACGTACGCCTTGTTGGTGATCAAATCAACCACTCCCTTGAAGTCGTCCTCAGCACCGATTGGTACCTGCAATGGGACAGGACGTGCACCGAGCATGTCCTTGATCATACCGACAACGTTGAAGAAGTCCGCACCTGAACGGTCCATCTTGTTGATGAATCCAATGCGTGGAACCTTGTACTTGTCAGCGAGGCCCCAGTTGGTTTCCGATTGCGGCTCCACACCTGATACGGCACAGAACAAGGCAACGGCACCATCCAATACACGCAAAGAACGCTCTACCTCAACGGTAAAGTCAACGTGGCCAGGGGTGTCAATGATGTTGATTCGGTATTGCTCGTCCTGGAACTTCCAGAAGCACGTCGTAGCAGCGGAAGTAATCGTGATACCACGCTCCTGCTCCTGCTCCATCCAGTCCATGGTAGCAGCTCCGTCGTGTACCTCACCGATTTTGTGAGAGATACCAGTGTAGTAAAGGATACGCTCGGTCGTAGTGGTCTTACCCGCATCAACGTGAGCCATGATGCCGATGTTCCGAGTGTAGTTGAGGTCTCTTTTAGCCATGATTGTAAGGCGTATTCAATGCGGTTATCAGAAACGGAAGTGTGAGAAAGCTTTGTTTGCCTCAGCCATGCGGTGCGTGTCCTCCTTCTTTTTAAAGGTGGCGCCCTCCTCTTTGGCTGCTGCCATGACCTCTGCCGCCAAGCGGTCGGCCATTGACTTTTCGTTGCGCTTGCGTGCGAAGCTGATCAGCCACTTCATGGCCAAGCTCTGCTTGCGCGAATCGCGAATGGGTTGCGGGATTTGGAAGGTAGCACCGCCCACACGTCGGCTGCGCACCTCCACCGCTGGAGTTACGTTGTCCAAAGCACGCTGGAAGACCTCGAGGCCGTTCTCATCGGTGCGCTCTTGCACCTTGTCCATGGCTTTGTAGAAGATGTCGAATGCAACGCTCTTCTTACCGTCCAACATCAAGTTGTTGACGAAGCTCGTTACGAGAACGCTGTCGAATCGAGGATCCGGCAGGATCAAATGCTTTTTGGGTACTCTCCTTCTCATGACAAATTAGCTCTTGGCTTTAGGCCGCTTGGTTCCATACTTAGATCGACGCTGGGTACGTCCCTCAACACCTGCAGTATCCAACGCACCACGAACGATGTGGTAACGTACACCTGGCAAGTCTTTCACACGACCTCCACGCACCAACACAATGCTGTGCTCCTGAAGGTTGTGTCCCTCACCGCCGATGTAGGCGTTGACCTCGTTGCCGTTGGTCAATCGAACACGCGCAACTTTACGCATGGCCGAGTTCGGCTTCTTGGGTGTAGTAGTGTAGACGCGCACACAAACGCCGCGGCGTTGTGGGCAAGAATCCAAGGCGGCAGATTTGCTCGCTTGGGTCTTAGTAATGCGCCCTTTTCGGATGAGCTGCTGGATGGTTGGCATTCGACCTATCTATCAGATTACGTGTGTACAAAAACTATTTCCCCACATTAAAGGGGGTGCAAAAGTAGCAGATTATCTTTTAAAAGCAATAGCTGAAGCCGCCTTTTTTCAAGCATTTCCCGCATTCGAAACGACTCTTTCAAAAACACCTTGGAATTCAGGGCTTTTCTCCATTCCAACTGCCAGCTTCCTCCCCTCGAAAAAGACGACTTTTAAACAAGTTGGCGAAGAGGTCGGTTGAATCATCGCTTTATCTACCCCCCTTCTTACCTTCGAGGTGTGGATTTTTTGAACGAATTGAACGAGGCACAGCAGGCAGCCGCACGGCACCAAGAAGGCCCCATGATGGTCAGCGCCGAAGCGGGATCGGAAAAGACCCGGGTGCTCACGTACCGCATTGCGAACCTCATCCAACACGGCGTAGACCCGTTTTCAATTCTGTCGTTGACGTTTACGAACAAGGCCGCCCGCGAGATGAAGGAACGCATCGGGAAGGTCATAGGTGAAGGCGAGGCCCGCAACATCTGGATGGGGACGTTCCACAGCATTTTTGCCCGCATCCTCCGCATGGAGTGCGAGCGCATCAACTACCCCCGCAACTTCACCATCTACGATACGCAAGACAGCCGGGCACTTATTAAGGAAATCATCAAAGGTCTGGGCATGGACGACAAAGTCTACAAGCCCGCGAGTGTTCAAGCCCGGATCAGCAACGCCAAAAACAACCTCATCGACGCCCGTGGGTATGCCGACCACGCGGAGATCATGTCCGAAGACCACCAAGCCGGCCGGCCGCGCATTGCAGAGATATACCGCGCTTACGAGAACCGCTGCTTCAGAGCGCAAGCCATGGACTTTGACGACCTCTTGTACAAGATGAATGTGTTACTGCGGGATTTTCCCGATCTGCTCCTGAAGTACCAGCACAAGTTCTCGTACATCTTGGTCGACGAGTACCAGGACACCAACTTCGCTCAGTACCTCATCATCAAGCAGCTCGCCGCCTTGCGTGAAAACCTCTGCGTAGTCGGCGACGACGCCCAGTCGATTTATGGTTTCCGCGGCGCCAACATCCAGAACATCCTCAACTTCAAGCAGGACTACCCGGATTTTGCTTTGTACAAACTCGAGCAAAACTACCGGTCGACGAAGTACATCGTCGATGCCGCCAACAGCGTCATCGCCAACAACAAAGACCAAATTGAAAAGGTCGTATGGACGGCGAACGGTGAAGGTGAGCGCATTGCCGTGCACCGTTGCTACAGCGACAACGA
>CALKYI010000409.1 GCA_938003665.1 uncultured Flavobacteriales bacterium | reverse complement strand
CGCCAAGAGGCGACGCGCCGTGAGTTGGAACTCGCCGCGGACCTACAGTCCATGCTGGTGCCAGCGGATTGGCCCCGCGATCGGGACGTAGACGTAGCGGCATTTTACAAGCCTCACTTGGAGGTGGGCGGCGATTACTACGACGTTTTTTCCGTGGACGAGGACCGGTTGGTGTTTTGCATGGCTGACGTCAGCGGTAAGGGCATTGCCGCCGCTTTTCTGATGTCGAATTTTCAGGCCAACCTGCGCGCGATTTTCCAATACGAGCCGAGTGACTTGGCCAAAGTGGTCAGCCAATTGAACAAGCGGGTGATGGACAACGCCAAAGGCGAGAAGTACATCACGTTATTCGCGGCCGTCTACAACCGCAGGGACCAGAGCCTGCAATACATCAATTGCGGACACAACCCACCGGTGCTGATGTCAGCTGACGGCACAACCCAGCAACTTGAACTCGGATGCTGTGGCCTCGGCATGTTCCGGGAAATTCCCTCCATCGAATCGGGAACGGTGAACATCCGACCGGGTGCAACCCTGCTCTGCTACACAGACGGACTCGTGGAGCAAGAAAATTCAGATGACGTGCCGTTCGGGATGCAGCGGATGGAGGAGGTAGTCCGGGAACGGCGCGGCATGCCGGTACAGGCGGTTCAAGAAGCCTTGATCGAGGCGGTCCGGACGTTCAAAGGATCAGAGCCCAGCTTTGATGATACCGCCTTGATGGTGGTCCGCTTCAAGTGATGGCCTGAGGCTGCTCCTCAGCGTCTTCATCCCCCATTAGGTTCCACACCATGAGCAAGGCGAAAAACCCCCAGAACAATGCGCTGGCTTTGTCGGTGTCCAAATAGTTGTTGAGCACCCCGTGCACGAAATACGTCATGAGGCCCAAGAAAACGCCCATGGCGAGGTTCCGTTGGTCCCGCTCGCGGAGCTGGTCTTGTGCCCGGAATCCCAGGTGCAAACAGAACCCCAACAACCCGATAGCGAACACCATTCCGAGGACGCCTTGCTCGGCAAGCGGACCGAGGTATTCGCTGTGGGCATTGCCTCCGTCTGCGTTGTTCGTACTGATGATGGTGCGGTCTTCGGAGCGTTGAAACGGCGCATACACAAATTGGTACGTCCCGGGTCCCCAGCCCCGGAGTGGTCGCTCTTGGAACAGCGCTAGGGCAGCATTCCAGCGGTTGAGGCGCTCCAAGTTTGATGCATCACTGGATACATTGGAGATGGACTCCACGTGTTCAGCAAGGTCGTCGGATGAATCTTGTTCGTTGCGTTGAAGTTGAATCAGCAGCGCATCCTGGGCCACCCAAAGGAACCCCAACACCAGGATTCCAGCACTCACCAGTGTCCGCAATCGGACCCCGAGCTTCATCACACCAAAAAGTGCACCGACTGCTGCGAGCGAAACCCAGGCAGCCCGGGTGTACGAAAAGACCATGCCAGTGACCAAAATCGCCAACACCCCGAGCAGCACCACGCGCACAAACGCCGAGAACCGTCGCCACGTGAGCAACGCCAGCACGGGTGGAATGACCATGGCCAAGGCCGCGCCGTACGAAGTGTGGTCCTTGTAGAATGGCTTCATCACCCAGTGCCCGGCGTCTTTTTCAAAGCCAAACCCGGCGTGCCGAATCAACGTGTAAATGATGACGATGCATAGCGGAAAGGCATAGGCCAGGACGAACTGATGCCGGCGTTCAGGTGCGTGCAGGAACAAGTGGCCCAGGAAGAAGAAAAACCCAATGATGAACCACAGTCGTGCCGTGAGGAATTTGAACGAGACCACCGGATATTCACTGACAATGGCGGTGAGCAAAATCCACACCAACGACCCGGCGATCCAGTAGGTGAGCGGGTGGCGGAGGAGGCGTTGATCCACTGGGAAGCCGCGCATGGCCCGTAAAATGAAAAGCAGCAGCAGGCCCGCCAACAGCGGTTCTGTGGGCAGGTAAACCCCGAGTCCCCCAATTTCCATGTCCTCGAGGTTGAGGCTCAAGGGCACGGCTGCCACGAGAAAAAGGAGCAAGATGTCCAACCGCGTGAAGGCCATCCAGATTCCAGCGGCAGCCACAGGCAACAGGGCAAGCCATGGAAAATCATGGTAAACACCCAGCATGACCGCAACGGTGAAAGCTGCGGTCAACAACAACGGCCAATGTGTTCGGATGGCTGACACGGGTTAGGCCGCCGACGAGTCCTTGAGGTTCTCTGCTGCCAAAAGCGCGAGCAGTGCGAATACGAGGGTGCTCGCGACGCTCATCACGACAATGAGCCACCGGATGGGCTTGGACTTCTTGTCTGCGGGTGCCGCGTAGTCTACTACGAAAGCCGAGGGCATCTGGGTCTCTGCGTCGAGCTTCATCAACTCGAATCGCTTTTTGAGAATGGCTTCCCGTTCGTAAGCGGCTTCGATGAGGTTGGAGAGCTTATTGAACTGATTGGCGTAGTTGGAAATCTCCGCCATTTGCTTGCGGATCTTCTCGGCATTGCCTGGCAACCCTTTCGCAATGGCGGTGGCGTATTGCTCGTTTAAGCCTTCGATCTGGGTGGCAAAGTCGTAGACCCCGAGACCGTAGAGTTGCCCCAACTCATCTTCCATGGTGGTGATTTCCTGCTGCACCTGCTCCAGCGAGCTCTTGGCATACCCCAGGGCCTCTCCAGCGCGGTCGTTGCGCAGTCGATTGGCAACGGAGTCGGCCAAGAAGGCAATGTCGTTGGCCATGTCGGCGGCACGCTGCGGATCGCGGTCCAACACGCTCACCTCGATGGAGCCGTAACGGGTCAGGCGGGCGTCAACGTTGGAGTTGTATTCCTTACCGAGCAAGGCTTGTGCCCCGGGCTGGCTTTGGTCGATGTCGTAGTGCGACCAGAGGTCGTACTTCTGGATGATGCGCGTCCGGATTCGATCGGAATTGAGGATTTGTAGCAGCCGCTCGGCGTCCTCTGTTTCGCCATATTCAAGGAGGTCGTTGCGCTTGATTTCCTCATAAAACTGCTCCCCAATCGAATGCTGCGGCGTCGCAAACATGATGACGGTCGATTTGAATTGTTCCTCCATCATCAAGGCGACAGCGGAAGACAGCACTGCAGCACCGATACCAATGGCCATGAATGTTTTCAATCGATCGACGATGAATCGAAGGAGGTGCGTGGAGTTGAGTTGGGAATCAGAAGAGCTCATGAAGTAGGGATCGACTAGGAGTTGGCAAAGGTATTCATCTTATCCGATAGCAATTGCCGGAGGGCGTTGGTTTGGGCGATACCTGGGAGGGCGCCAGCAGCAATGCAGCAAACGAGGCACGCTACCACCGTCCATCCGGAGGCGTTTGACCAACGCAGAAATGCCCCACATATTGCAGCGCAGGCCAGCGAATGCAAGAGCGCGGTTTGCCCGACTTTCCACCAAATCCTTCCGGGGTGAAAGCGCATGGCAAATGTCGTTTGAAGCCCCACGACCAGCACTTGCGTCCCGGCGCTGATGACGGCACATCCCCAGGCAGCATTCGATCCATCCGCTTGACTCAACCACCATGCATTGCCTGCAATGTTGGCGATGGCACCCAATGCAGCCAGGCGATTCAACAGCCTGAGGTCGCCCCGGGCCGTGAGCAATGTGCTGTACACGTATCCTTGGGCAAACACAGCGAACGAAGCCATCAACCAAGGCAGAATGGGAGCGGCTTCATTCGAGAAAGAGGCATAAAAGAGGCCTAGAAATGCTGGAGCAAAAAAGGCAGCGACCCACGCTACACTCCCCCCTCCGACAAGCAGCAAGCGGCTCACCCCTGCTGCGAGCGGTCGTACGTCTTCACCGGCACTCAGCATGCGGGTGAAGTACGGCAGTAACAAGGTGGCAAACAGAAAGCCCACCATGTTGGCTGCCTCAAAAAGGCGGTATCCCATGGCGTACCAGCCCGCTTGTACCGCTCCATTGGGAGCCATGCGTTCGAGCATGATGGCATCCACCCGGTGGTACGTCATCATGAGCAAGAAGAGCAACGCATAGGGCCAACTCTCCCTGAAATGCCCCCACGCATTGGCAGGAGCAGAGGTTGTAGCGGACTCGCTTTCCACTCCTCGAATCCGCAGCCAGCCGATGAGCAAGCTGCACGAAAGCGCGGCGGTCGTCCCGCCGAGAAGCCATTCCAATTCAAACCCTTCCGACACGATCAACAATCCGCCCAAACCTACCAGCAACAGCGCACGGTCCGCAATGGAGACCCATGCATCAGCCACGTGCTCGCCTGCGCCTTGCAAGCCTGCCCGCACGAAAAGTACAGCACTGAGTAAGGCCTGATTGACCCCGACCCATGCCAACCACTGAAGCGAGGTGCCGCGGTATCCTAGCAGGTAACCCGTGGCGAGCAAGGCCATAAGATAAATGGGAAGCAACACGACTTTGGCCTTCCAGCCCGATCGGAAATGGCCGCGGAGGCCTTCCGGGTGTTGAGCAATGGCCCGCGTGGTGTGATTGGCCAACCCGGCATCGAGCAAGATGTTCAGCAAGACGCTCAAGCTCAGCAGCGGAAAAAAGTTGCCCCATGCTTCCGGCCCCAACGTGTCTTGGATTTTGGCATCGACCACCAATAAGTACGCCGGCTTGATGGTCAGGTTCAAGACCATGAGCCAGGAGAGGTGGGAGAGGAATTTCTTCAAAACGCCGAAATCGCTTGGTAGTGCAAATAACGGCATATGCACCGCAGAATTGTCTGCTATCTTCGCAGGAATGGCTCGCATCGCGCTCAACGCACGGCTCCTCATTCCCGGCCGCCTCGAAGGCATCGGGTGGTTCACGGATGCGTGCTACCGCCGGATCATCGCGGCCCATCCGGAGCATGAGTTCCTGCTGCTTTTTGATCGGACACCCGATGCGCTGTTCGATTACAGTCCGAATGCCACGTCCATGCGGTTGCTTCCGCCCGCGCGTCGCCCGTTTCTGTACGACGCGTGGTTCGATTACAGCGTGACGCGCGCCCTTCGCAAGTGGAACGCGGATGTTTTCGTTTCCACCGACGGCATGCTCAGCCGAAGGACGAAGGTCCCGCAATTGGCTGTATTTCATGACCTGAATTACATGCACCACCCCGAATGGATGCCTGCTCGGGAAGCGCGGTATTATCGCAGTCGTTTTCCCGAGTTTGCGAGCATCGCCAAACGCGTGGTCACGGTGAGCGAGTTTTCGAAAGGCGACATCGTCGAGCAGTTTCGGGTACCGTCCGATGCGATAGATGTGGTGTACAACGCGCCGGATGCCGTTTATGCGCAAGGAACTACTGCCGAGCTAGGTGCCGGAAGACGATTCACGAACGAGCGCCCCTACTTTCTCTTCGTGGGCAGCCTGCATCCGAGGAAGAATCTGAAGGGCTTGATCGAGGCGTTCCGGCTGTACCGGAGCCGCGGAGGTGAGCATGAGTTGTTGATCGTGGGTGCGGGGATGTGGACCGCGAATGAGACGCAGGCGGACGGTGTGCACTATGCCGGTCGTTTGGGTCGCGAAGAATTGGCGGAAGTCATGCGCGGTGCCGAGGGGCTGGTTTTCGTGCCTTGGTTTGAAGGGTTTGGCGTGCCAATTGTCGAAGCCTTCGCTTCGGGTGTTCCTGTCATCGCGAGCAACACAACGGCGATGCCCGAGGTCTGTGGCGGTGCGGCTGCGGCACTCGTAGATCCCGCGAATGCACAAGAAATCGCCGAGGCGATGAAACTTGTTGCAGGTGATGAAGCAACGCGGAATCGGGCCATTGAATCGGGCTTGGTGCGTGCCAAAGAATTTTCTTGGGATGCGTCAGCGCAACGGTTGATGGCATCGATTGAAAAGGTCATCGCCGCTCATGCTTGATCCGTGGATTGATCGGAATCGATTGGAGGCGGGCTGCGATGAAGCGGGCCGTGGCTGCCTTGCAGGACCAGTGACTGCCGCAGCGGTGGTGCTGCAGCCAGATTTTGCGGAACATTTGGTGCAGGAAGGTCACTTGAACGACTCGAAGAAGCTGACCAAAGCGAAGCGCGAGGCGCTGCGGATCGAGATTGAGGCCCATGCGCTGGCGTGGGCCGTGACCCATGTTTCGCCCGAGGAAATCGACCGCATCAACATCTTGAATGCATCGTTTGCGGCCATGCGGCGCTCGGTACGGGCGTTGTCGGTTCAAGCGGACTACATGTTGATTGATGGCAATCGATTCCGAACGGCGGAGGGTCTTCCGGAATACGGATGCTATGTCAAGGGGGATGCGCGGTTTGCTTCCATTGCCGCAGCCAGCGTTTTGGCCAAGACCCACCGCGATGCTTACATGCTGGAGTTGCACGCGGCATTTCCGTCGTACGGTTGGGATGCCAATGCGGGCTATCCCACGAAACAACACCGCTCGGCCATCCGGGAGCACGGAATCACTCCCCACCACCGGTCCTCGTTCCGTCAGCTGCCGGAGCAGATGACCTTGTTTGGCTGAACAACAGCGGCGCGGTGACGGTTACAAATGCAACTGCCTGAGAACCGTTGAGTTAAGGAAATGTTGTTTTTATCCACACAATGCGTTGATTTGTCGAGTTTTCAGTAGTTTGCATCACCATTTTTAACCAAAACTCACAACATGCGTTCACTCAACCTGTTGCTGGCGGCTGTGTTCTTCGGAGCAAGCTTGGCTGGAACCGCACAATGCGGGCTGTTCTTCTCGGAGTATGCCGAAGGAAGCAGCAAT
>CALKYI010000408.1 GCA_938003665.1 uncultured Flavobacteriales bacterium | reverse complement strand
GCAAATTCACGCAACAACTCTTTGAAGAGGTCGGAGGCGTGCACTGGCACTTCGAGGGGCGTTTCCAATTTTCGCGCATCGGGCACCTCGTCCTGCCAATGAATGTGCCACCCCCCGCGGTTGTACTCCAAGGCTGTGCAATTCTCCACCCAGTCGCCGCTGTTGAGGTACAGCACCTGCCCTCCATCTCGTTTGACGCGCCGTTTGGACGGCTGGTGGATGTGGCCACAAACTACGTATTCGTAGCCGTTGCGAATGGCTATTTCAGCGGCGGTCTCTTCAAATTTGTTGATGAATTTAACGGCAGACTTGACGCTGTTCTTAACCCGTTTGGACAGCGATATTCGGCCTTTTCCCATGGCGAGTGAAAGGCGATTGATTTGGTGATTGAACCAAATGAGCCCGTCATACCCTTTGCCTCCGAGCAAGGTCAACCATTTGGCGTGCTGCATGGTCACATCGAATACATCGCCGTGAAAAAACCACACCTTCTTGCCGTCGAGTTCGAGAACGAGCTTGTTCAGGATTTTAAAATTCCCTGTTTCGAACCCTACGAATTGACGAAAGACTTCATCGTGGTTCCCCGTGATGTAATACACGGTCTTCTTGCGTGCAATCATATTGAGCAATTCGCGCAATACTTGCATGTGCGCGGGTGGGAAGTACTTTTTCTTGAATTGCCACACATCGATGATATCACCATTCAAAATCAATACTTCCGGATCAATGGAGCGCAGATACTGCAAAATTTCCAGCGGCCGGCAGCCGCGCATGCCCAAATGCAGGTCGGAAAGGACCGCCACTTCAACCGGGCGTCTGGAGTGAGTAGATGGGGTAAGGGTCATGTGCGAATATGCACAGCAGGTTTATCCTGTGCTTTACCCCTGTGCGTCTGTTTTGTTATGATTCTCCGTCTACTCAATTGGTCGAAAAACACTACTATTTAGAGCTACATCCTTAACCCGGGCAAAAAGATGTTTATGAAATACAGAAAACAGAACGCTATTTTCGCCGATAAAGATCCCATGAGACGCCTTTCATCCCGTTACCTCTTTGCTTTTCCGCTGGTTTTTCTGATGGCCACCTCATGCGTCACGGGTCAAGGCCAGGTACCAACCCTTCGTCCTGACTCTGCTGCGAAAGAAATCGCAAACATGCACCTGAGGGCTGTACGCTTGAGCAAAATCATTACCTCACAGAAAAAGGCCATGCGCGTATTCATCGCGGAAATCGGACGGATGCATCAAGAAATCGACCGCTTGTGCTTGAACCAAGGGTGGTCAATCGAGGAAGCTTTTGAGAAGGATGATCGCATTTCGGCGAAGAAAGCCCTCAAAGTAAACAAAGCCCAGCGCAGGCAGTTGAACTGGAAGGCCACAAGGAGCTTGAGAAAAGCAGCCCGGGGCCTGCCCCTCCTCCTGCCTTTACGAGAACCAAACAGCGAGCGCGAGACGATATTGGATTGTTGTGTGGTGCTCTCAGAACTTCACTCCTTCGGTGCTACATCCCCCGGCGATTTATCTCGCAAAATCCTATTGAATGGAGGTGAGGAAGCTTGGGCGGAGTGGATGATCGATTATCGGAAAAAGAAGAAACGAAACTCGATTTTGTATGCTACCGGAGGCGCAGGAGTAATCGGTTTTTTCTCTTTGTATCTCACGCTGCTTGGAGGATTCTTCGTGGCCTAAACTCGCAGAACTTCTTGGACGCCGCTGCGACGGCGGAGCTTATCCGGCTCAGCTCCATTGAGCATAGGATGTCCTATCTTGAGGGCCGAGCCATGCAATGCCAGCCCTGATGATCATCCAGAAAACCTCCCTACCCGTTCTGATCAAAGCCCGAACGAGCCTCCTCCTGATCGGAATCTTTTTCACTTCCGCGCTCTCTGCGCAGCTCACCAACGAATCCTTGGTTGTGGATGGACAGACGCGAACGTATTTGCAGTACGTCCCCGTGGATTTTAATGCCTCGGAACAAGTGCCGCTGGTGCTGTGTTTTCACGGAGGTGGCGGAGTGGCAGACGAACAGCTGGCCATCGGGGATTTGCGGGATACCGCTGACGAGGAGCGCTTCATCCTTGTTTACCCGCAGGCGCTTCCAGACCCCAACGATGGCGGTTCCACCAATTGGCAAGTCGTCACGAGCGGTGATTTGCCGTTCACGGTCCCGAATCCGCATAGCGACATCGATTTTGTAGCGGCCTTAATTGACGAGATGCACACGCTTCACGGTGTGGATCTCACCCGCGTTTACGCCATGGGGTATTCCAACGGCGGTGGGTTTGTGTACGACCTCGCTTGCCGCTTGAATGACCACATCACCGGTGTGGGAGCCGTGGCGCGCACCATGTACGCCGAATCCTACGCCAATTGCCAAACAAACCACCCCACGCCCATCGTCACCATCTTGGGCACAAATGACTTCATCTCGAATTACGATGGCGTCGTTTACGATGGCACCTTGTATTACCACAGCAGCGACGAAGGCAACGCATTGTGGATCGACGAAAACGAGCTACTCCCCTACGCTGACGTCATTGAGCTGCCCGACGTGAACACCGCGGACGGCAGCACGGTAGAACGCTACCAATGGTCCGATGCCGATGGGTGCCGGGAACTGACGCATTACAAAGTATTGGGCGGTGACCACGACTGGCCAGGAGCGTTTGGCAACATGGACATCATCAGCCACGAGGTGATTTGGGACCACCTGAAGGAATTTGACATGAACGGCCGCATCTCCTGTGGGCCGCTGACCGTGGGCAATACTGAAGCCGGCTCGTGGGCCATTGCCCCGAATCCGGCCGCTTCCCAATTGACGATTTTGGGGGAGCACTTCACCTCATCCACGCAATTTCACATCTTCAATGCCGCTGGCGTTCGTTGCCTTGAGGGCACCGTTGCATCCCCGCGCACGACCATTGGGCTGCAAGGCCTTGCATCGGGCCTGTACGGGATTCACCTCAATGACGAAACACGCATGTTCATCGTGCAGTAAGGCGTCTCCCAATTCGATGGCTAATTTGACCGCATGTTGCATCGCATGAAACTTGCGGTTTGCGTTGTCTTCGCCATCGGAACGAGGAGCGTTCTGCTTGGTCAAGAAGCCGGCTATGTGGAGTTTGGCCAGCGATTGGAATGCGTTGTGACCGGCACATGCGATTCCGCTTCCGTGGACGACCTGGGGTGGATCACGGCCATTCAGTTTGACCAGCCAGGCTGGGAGTTCTTCAATGAACACGAAAAGAAACGCCTGACCGATGGGGCCGTCGCCTTGAGCGCATTTCGGCCAATCCGAAAAGATGGAGAAGCAAACGTTACATGAACGATTCCATCCTGCAGTTCATGCATCCTTCATCCCCTGACCAAGACTGACCCCCGCGTTAAACCTTTTTGTATACCTTCCGTCCTATCCATATGACGCCTCTACTGCGAACCACAGGAATTATTTGTTGTTTCATCCTCGGCTTATCCGCCTGTAAAAAAGATGATTGCCCAACCGTCACGCCCAACGGAAAACGAATGGTGCTGATTGGTAACAGTTTTTTCCGGCCGTACGCCGAAAACTTGGATGTTGTTGCAGCAGATGCGGGATACGACGACCACAACAGCACCCTGGTCTTTCGGGGTGGTGAAAATGGAATTGCAAGTAGTTTTTGGGATGATTCCACTTCACAAGAGACCCTGAGTATCAAAGCGGCTCTGGATGCCGGCGGCGTTGAATTATTCGCCATGACAGCAGATGGCGACACCCTTGATCCCACCCGCGGCTTCAAGGCATGGATCGACTACGCCTTGCCAAACAATCCCAACATCGAGATTGCCCTTTCGCTGCCGATGATTGATTTCCCGGCAGACTGGGATGAACGAGCTCAAGCGTTTGGACACGATGACATCCACGAACTCTATCCGATTATCATCGACTCCCTCTGGCATACGAATGTCATTGATGTCCTTCGTGCCGAGTATCCTGGTGTCAACATTTATTCCATTCCCACGGGATGGGCCGGCATCACATTGGCACAGATGCAAGAGGACAGCCTGCTGAATGACGACATTGACCTCTTCGGTGCTAAGCCCACATCCATTTTCACCGACGCTAAGGGACACCAGGGGCAAATCGTCATTGAAGCCGGAACCCTCATTTGGCTCGCAAGCATCTACGGTGATGACCTTGCGACCAATACCTACGACACAGGGTTCGAAACGGACTTACACGGCGTCGCCATCGAAATCATGGACAACCATCCCGAAGCGTACAAGCGGTAATGTGGTATTGACGTGAATGTCATCGCTTCGTGTTGACACGAATGCATTTTCTCAATTATTTTCCCCCAAAAATTCTATCATGAGTCGTTTATTCCTCCTTGCTTTTCTCTCCCTCGCCATTCTCGTAGGCTGCAACTCCTCCTCGGATTCTACAACCGGGGCAGCCACAGAACTTTCTGACGATGAACGATTGGAAAGGGACCTAAAAATGTACGAGCAGGTCTGGTTCGATTTCCTGAATAATGGGGATACGCTTGCGGTCAGTGCGGAACATTTTACCGAAGACGTTACGATCATAACCGACCAAGGCAACATCGTTGGCATTGATGGGGTTCGTCAGTTTTACATGAATTACCTCAATGGTTTTTCCGAAATCGAGTTCACCATTGTCGATGCCTTCGGTCAGGGTGACAAAATCGTCAAGCATTGGAATTTCAAAGGGCTGCACACCGGAAACTTTTTTGGAATTCCTGCAACAGGCAACCGGTTGGACCTCTCAGGGACGACGTTGGTCACCATGCGCGATGGTCGAATCGCAAGTGAACAAGACTTTTTTGACATGAAGTCCATGCTGGACCAATTGCAAAAGGCCAGCGGTGAAGTTAGCGTTGATGACTACGCTCCGGGTACGCTTTGATTACCCCAGTTGGGTCCGAGTGCTTCCTCCACCGCAGCATCGAGCTCTACTTGGATTCCATTGTACAACTTGAGGAAGTAGAGTTTGTTTTTAAGGTACCCCAATAGCAGATGCAAATTCGCTTCGAATCGGGGGTCCGAGGCTATAGACGAATGCAAAAGCTGGGCGTAACCTGACAAGTCGACCGAGTTGTTCTCCTTGGCTAGCACCAATTCGGGATACTCCTCAATAAAAAACGGCAAGAAACTTTTCTTCAGTTCCTGCTCGTAACTCACAGAGGTTTGCATGTATCGCTGAAAAGTATTGTGTAACAATCCCAGCTTCTCATTTACTTTTTCTGACTTGATATATTTCAGCGCCCCTGCATGAATGATACTTTGGTATTGATTCATGGGCGGCTCGAATACCCGATAATACGTTATCACAAACTCAATCCTCGCCTTGCTCGAGGTCAACGTGTTCAAGCTTTCTATGTTCAGGTCCTCGGACAATAGTGCTTGGAGAATGTCAATGTCGTCACGGTAGTTGTCCCTTCGCTCATTGCAGTAAGTTTCAATTTCAGCGAGTTCTGAATGGAGACTTTGAAGCACCTTGACACGTTCATTTTCATCCGAGCGCTCTACCGCTAATTGATTCAACCAGAAAGACACCGTAATCCCCAGAACGATCACCAAGAATTCCAGCGAATACCGGACTGCTAATACTTTTGCATTCATGGAATCGAATTTCGAGTAAAAAACCGAACTCACCACATGGGGCCACTCAAATTGATGTAGAGACAACTGAATGGCATCCTTCGAAACAACTTATGTAAGCCCCCTGATGCGTGGAGATATGCCCCCGAAGACTCGACAAAAAAAGCCCTGGATCACTCCAGGGCTCTTGCGCGGAAAAGGCGCTGGGTCATAAAGAGGATTACGCAGCTTGTCACTCAGATGCATTGGCAGCTGCATAGGCAGCGGCTTCCGCATTTTCGGCATCCTCACTCCAGTACCCGTGCAGTTCAGCGATGACACCGTCTTGCCACTTGTAGCTGAAGTGTCCCCGATTGGAGTAACTCTCACCGGTTGTTTGGCCGTTGCCCGTCCAGGTGAACCAGGCACGTGACCAAACCGACCCATCGCTCCAGTACTCGGTTTGGATGCTTGCATCATCAATGTCAATTTCACTGTACAAGGCATCGTGGTGCATCTTAAAGCCACCCATCAGGTTGTCACGGCCTGAGAATTCGAGGTTATTGATTTTGCACAGCACATTTTCGGCGTACATGTCCATGACGTCCCACTCGTTGAGGACGTACTTGTCAAAGAGCAGCTCAATTTGAGCGGATCGCTCATCGTCAGTCGAAACAACGGATTGTTCTGTGGCCGCAGAATCTTCAGGAGCCGTGCAACCAAACAACATGGCCACAGCACAAAGCGAAAGGGTGAAAAAAAGTTTATTCATGGGGTTAGATTTATGGATGAAAAGAACGAAATAGCAACCATTGAATCAATTGATTATGAATGGAATGTTAATTATTTTCCAAGTCGAAATTTCAATTCATCGCGCACTGGCATAACCCATGAACGAAGAACAGCAAGGCCTGACTTTTGTCCCGTACTCACCCGCGTACGGACAGGCCTTTTTTGACCTGAATGCGGCGTGGCTGAATGCTTACTTCCTGCTCGAGCCTTTCGACATCGAGGTGCTTTCCGATCCTGAAAAAATGGTGATCGAGCCCGGCGGGGCCATCTATGTTGGTCTGTTGAAGGGTAAAGCCGTTGCGACATTTGCGTTGACGCCTCAGGGCGAAGGCAAG